>USGG01000060.1 GCA_900554215.1 uncultured Megasphaera sp. | reverse complement strand
AGATATCGCTGGTGCCGTCCTCCAGCATGACAAAGGCAAAGTTCTTGCCCAGCTTGACCACCTTGCAGGGCAGGGCCTTTTCGGCACGGCCGGAGCGGGCAGTGAAGAACACGCCGGACTTCTGGCAGATCACAGCGTCGTGCACCAGCTCGTCCAGAGCCTCCATCACCTTGCGGTCCGCAGCACGGTCACCGCCGAACTTTGCCTTGAGGTCCTTGACCATGCAGGGCTGGTTCTGGATGGCATGTTCAATTTTATCGCGTAATGACATATTTTTCTCCTTAACACTTTTCCGGCATTCTCCAATGGAACCCGGACAACATCTTTCCCACGAGAGGTTGCAGACAGAAAAACAGCCCCGCCTTACACGGGGCTGTACACGGGTGCTCAGGCCAGACGGCTGGCGAACACACAGGCCAGGATAGCCACCACAAAGAACACGATGCCTGCAATGCGGGTCACCTTGGCCAGCATCTGATCCGCAGGGGTCAGGCGTGCATTGTTGGCACCGCCCACACCACCGTTGATGGCACCGGCCAGACCCTGACCGTGGGTGTGCTGCATCAGGGTGAGGAGGATGATGACGGCCGAGACGACCAGCAGGATGGCACCGCCGACGATTTCAATGACAGACATGGATGGAACGCTCCTTTTATCTTTAGTTTCATAGAGACTGCATACAAATACAAGTGTATGATAGCACAAAAGGCCGGGAAATGCAAGAAAAACCGTGGGCTACGGGGCCAGAATTTCCAGCCCTGCCGCCACCCGGGCAAAGATGGCCGCGCTGGAAAAGGCAGGCTCGGCCTGCGTGTCCTGCAGCACCACGATGGTATAGCGGGGCTGCTCTGCCGGGACAAAGCCCGCAAACCAGTAATTTTTCAGCTCTGTGCCGCCGGAAAACTGGCCGGTCTGGGCCGTGCCGGTCTTTCCCGCCGCGGTCTGGCCGGGCAGGGCGGCCTCATGGCCGGTGCCCCCGGCCACCACACCCGCCAGCAGGGCCTGCAGGGCGGCGGCGGTACGCTTTGTAAGCACCCGCCTGCTCCGGACATGGGAAAGCGCCGTGAGGGGCGCGCCGGTGGTCTCGTCCAGAGTGGTCTCCAGCAGCAGCGGGGTGCGGCAGATCCCCCCGCAGGCAATGGTGTTCATCATGGCGGCGACCTGGAGGGGGGATGCCAGCAGCTCCCCCTGCCCAAAGCAGAAATTGGCGTAGGCCCCGCTGGACGCAAGAGCCTCCCGCTCCGGCAGGACCCCCGCCGCCGTGTGCAGGGCATCGGTGAGCGGGATCGCCTGCCCGAAGCCCAACTTCTCTGCCATGGCGCGGACAGCATCGGCCCCCAGCACCTGCCCCAGCCGGATGAAGTAGCCGTTGCAGCTCTTTTCCAGCGCACCGGCCAGATCCACCTCGCCATGGGGGATGCCGCCCGCACAGCGGAAGATCCGGCCATCCACCGCGCACCAGCCGGGGCAGGTGTAGACAAAGCCGCTCTCCCCTGCCTCCAGCGCCGCTGCCAGCACCGGCTTGAACACCGAGCCCACGGCATAACACTGGAACGCCCGTTCCAGCAGGGGGCTGTCTGGGGCGTTCAGGCTGTCCGAAATGTTTTCCGGATCATAGCCGGGGCGGCTGACGCAGGCCCGCACCTTGGCGTTGGCGGTGTCCAGCACCAGGATGCAGCCGCTCTGCATCGTCTCGTTGGCCACGGCTTCGGCGGTCTGCTGGATCTCCCGGGAAAGGGTCAGCTGCACCCCCACGGCCCCGCTGTCGGCGGGGGAAAAGCGTTGCAGGGCAACAGCCGCCCTGGGAGCAGAGGCCGGGACATCCTGACGGAGGAAAGAAGAGAGGCTCTGGGACATGAGCTCACTATGCCGGGCACGGAAGGGCTTGTAAAGCCGGGCCATCCGTCTGCTCCCGGGGGGAGCCGCATGTTTACAGGAAGACCTCTTTTCAATCAGCACATCTTGCGCTATTGCTGGCTTTTCAATGTCATGATGCCCCTGTCCCTTTCCGGCAGGGGCCTTTCCCTGAGGTGGACCATGTATCGCTGCCTGTTCCGTTCCCTGCCCGTTCTCATGCTGCTGACCGTCCTCAGCCTCGTGCCGGCCCTTTCCGGAGACGCCTGCCGGGAGATGACCTCCCTCGTCGGCCCGACTTGTGCCCTGGCCGACGAAGCGCCCCAGAAAAACGACGACAAGGCCGACGCCAAAAAGGACGACAAGGCCCAGGACAAAAAAGCCGCTTCCAGCGCCCCTGCCGAAGCCGATGCGGCTCCCACGGTGGACCCGCTGGAGAACATCTGGGCCGGCCAGAAGGACATGCTGGACGACATCAACAGCAGTACGCGCGGCCTGGTGCGTGACATCAACAAGCAGGCGGAGACCATGTCCAAGCAGGCGCGGCCCATCGTCGAGGAAGCCCGCCGCCTGCTCCTGCTCATCAACACGTTCAAGAACTGGCCCAACCCGCTGGAGGCCCTGGACCGCCGCATCTCCTTCACCGTGCAGCAGATGCAGCAGGTCATCGACCCCGTGCTGCTGGCCCGCAACAGCGTCAACTCCCTGCTGGAGCGCGTCAACCATCTGGCCGAGAGCCTGCCCGAGACCAAGGATCTGCCGTCCAACGCCGAGATCCGCGACTACTCGCGCCAGGTCACCAAGGCCCAGAAAAGCCTGACCGACGTCATCAAGCGCTATGATTCCGTGCTGTCGCCCACCCAGGACATGATGGCCGACCTGAAGAAGGCACAGAAAGACATCGCCACCATGCTGCCCCAGCTGTGGCGGGACTACTATCTGCAAGGCCCGGTGCCCTATCTCAGCCTCGAGACCTGGGAGACCGTGCCCAAACGCCTGCAATATGTCTGGCAGGGCATCCAGCTGCGCCTGCCCGTGGAGATCCCCGTCAGCGCCGACGACTGGCATACGGCCGGCCTGCGCTTCGCCCTTTGCCTTTTGCTGGTGCTGTTCACCGGCATGGTGCTCTACCGTCGCTGGCGCCATTCCGGGACCCACGGCGAGGTGGGCCGCCACATGTTCCATGTGAGCCTGCCCTGGATCGGCCTGGGCCTGTCCCTGCTGGCTTCGTCGCTGTCCGCCCACGGGGATGTGTTCCGCTGCTTCCTGGCCCTGGGCAACCTGAGCATCATCATCGGCGAAGTCTTCCTGGCCTGGGACCTGCGCCGCTTGCAGCACCCGGACAAGGCCGCCGTCAACAACCCCCTGTGGCAGCTCATCCCTCTGACGCTCTTTTCCTACATCCTGATCTACCTGCCCCTGCCGCCGGTGGTGACCCTCATCGCCTGGGTGGTGCTCATGCTCCTGCACCGTCTGTGGCGCGCCAGGAGCCACACCCTGGAGGCTGGCACCCAGCTTGAGTCCACCATCCTGTCGGGCAGCGCCTTCATCTTCTGGGTGACCCTGGTGCTGGCCGTCATGGGCCTGCACATCTTCAGCATGGGCCTGTACCTGTTCTACGTCTCCTGCTCGCTGGCCCTGCAGATCAGCGTGGCCAGCATGTCGGCCATCAACCGCTACAATGACCAGCTGCCCGACGAGGGCGGCTCGGCGGCCGTCTCCAGCCTCATGCTGGCCCTGGCCGCGCCTGTCATCCTGCTGCTGGTCATCGTATCCCTTATTTCTCACTTGTGGCGCAAATTCAGAGGCAAAAAGAATTCCTCCGACGACGACGCCTACCGCCGCGGTTATGAAGCGGCCATGCGGGAAGAACGCTTCCGCCATAAGGGTATGACCATCGACGTAAAGCCTATCGACGACGACAAGGATGACCGCCGCCGGTAACTGGGGCCGCCAGCAAATGCGGATTTCTGCTTGCCCTTTTTGTACTTTTATGCTATGATAATTGGCATGAAGTACGGCGATGCAGGAGAGGAAGTAAGCACAACGCCAGCGAGATAAGGACAGTGTGAGCTTATCGTTTGGTGCTGAAGGCGCTCTGAAGGCCGCGGCAGGAAGTCACCGCCAGGTGATGCGTATGGCCGGCAAATGAAGCGGGTCTTTCGACCAACCAGGGTGGAACCGCGGGTAATGGATACTCGTCCCTGTAACATTTTACGATGTTACAGGGACTTTTTGTATTATTAGGAGGGAAAACGAATGAATTTTCAGGATATGATTTCTGCTTTGAAAGAATTTTGGTCCTCCCAAGGCTGCATCATTTATGAACCCTATGATGTAGAAAAAGGGGCAGGTACCATGAATCCGGCTACGTTTCTGCGGACGCTCGGTCCCGAACCGTGGCACGTCGCCTACGTAGAACCGTCCCGCCGTCCTGCCGACGGCCGCTACGGCGACAACCCGAACCGCTTGTACCAGCACCATCAGTTCCAGGTCATCTGCAAGCCTTCGCCGGATAACATTCAGGAGCTGTATTTAAAGAGCTTGGAAACCTTGGGAATCAACCCGAAGGAACACGATATCCGTTTTGTCGAAGACAACTGGGAATCGCCGACGCTGGGCGCCTGGGGTCTCGGCTGGGAAGTCTGGCTCGACGGCATGGAAATCACGCAGTTTACGTACTTCCAGCAGGTAGGCGGCATCGACGTCGCTCCCGTCTCGTCGGAAATTACATACGGCATGGAACGCCTGGCCATGTACATTCAGGGCGTAGAAAACGTCTACGATTTGAAGTGGAACGACGACGTAACGTACGGCGATATTTTCCATCAGAACGAAGTGGAACAGTCGACGTATTCCTTTGAACTGAGCGACTCCGATTTGCTGTTCCATCTCTTTGACCAGTATGAAAAAGAAGCCATGCGGGTCATCAAGGCCGGTTTCGTCATTCCGGCCTACGACTACGTGCTGAAATGTTCCCATACGTTTAACCTGCTCGACGCCCGCGGCGCCATCAGCGTCAGCGAACGGGCCGCCTTTATCGGCCGGGTCCGCAACATGGCCCGCGCCTGCGCTAAGGCCTATTTGGAACAGCGGGAAAAACTGGGCTTCCCCATGTTGAAAAAGGAGGAAAACTAAATGAGCAAAGACGTATTACTTGAAATCGGCACCGAAGAAATCCCGGCTCATTATATGCCGAGCGTCCTCTCGCAGGTACAGCAGCTGGCTGCTGACAAATTAAATAAAGCGAACATCGCCTATGAAGATATCCGCGCCGTCGGAACGCCGCGCCGCGTAGCCCTCCTCGTAAAGGGCGTTGCGGAAAAGCAGGCCGATATTTCGTCTAAGAACAAAGGACCTTCTGTCAAAATCGCTTACGACAGCGACGGCAATCCGACGAAGGCCGCTATGGGCTTTGCCCGCGGCCAGAAAATCGCCGTAGAAGACCTGGTCGTAGAAGACGGCTACGTTTATGCCAATGTTACCAGCATCGGCGCGGAAACAGCAGGTCTCTTGCCTGACATTTTGACAGGCATTATTATGGGATTGGGCTTCCCCAAGAGCATGCACTGGGGCTCTTTGGATTTCCATTTTGTCCGTCCGATCCGCTGGATTGTGGCCCTCTTCGGCGACGACGTCGTTCCCTTTGAATTAGCCGGCGTCAAATCCGGCCGGATAAGCCGCGGCCATCGCTTCCTCGGCACAGGCGATTTCGAAATTCCTTCCATGGCGGCGTATGAACGCACGGCGAAGGAACATTTCATCATCGTCGACCCGGAAGAACGAAAAGAACTCATTTTAGCGGGACTGCAGAAGCTGGCTGATGAAAAAGGCGGCACGATCATCATGGACGACGACCTGCTGGAAGAAGTCATTTTCCTCGTCGAATATCCGACGGCCTTGTGCGGCGAATTTGACAAAGATTACCTGAAGCTGCCCGAAGCGGCGATTATCACGCCGATGAAGGATCATCAGAGGTATTTCCCCATGCGCGACAAGGACGGCAAGCTCATGAACTTGTTCCTGACAGTCCGCAACGGCGACGACTACCATTTGGAAACGGTGCAGCACGGCAACGAACGGGTACTCCGGGCCCGTCTCGACGACGCCAAGTTCTTCTTTGAAGAAGACAAGAAGCATAAGCTCGTCGATTACGTAGAAAAATTGAAAAAAATCGTCTTCCAGGACGGTCTCGGCACGCTGTACGATAAGGCCCTGCGCCTGGAACAGATTACGGTGTTCCTCAATCAGAAATTAGATCTCGGCTTGTCCGACGAAGCCTTGAAACGGGCGTCCCTGCTGGCCAAGGCCGACCTGGCTACGCAGATGGTCATGGAATTTACGGAACTGCAGGGCGTCATGGGCAAGGAATACGCCATGATCGACGGCGAAGGGGAGGACGTCGCCGAAGCCCTTACAGAACAGTACCAGCCGCGTTTTGCCGGTGACGAACTGCCGCAGACCGAGATGGGCAAGGTTCTCGGCCTGGCCGATAAATTCGACACTATTACAGGTATGTTCAGCCGGGGCTTCATCCCGACGGGCTCCCAGGACCCCTTCGCGCTGCGCCGTCAGACCATCGGCGTCCTGAATATTCTCATGGATGCCGGCTGGAACCTGAACTGCCATGAAGTATTCGCCTTCGTCCTCGACCTTCTCCAGGTGGATAAGGACAAACAGATGGAAGTCATGGGCCAGCTCAACGATTACTTCGTCCTGCGCCTGAAAAACATCTTCCAGGATAAGGGCATGGATTACCATATCATCGACTGCGTTCTCAGCGACGATACGCTCAACGCCGCCAAGGCAGCCCGCCGCGCCCAGGCCCTCATCGACGCCGACCTCATGGGCAAGACGGAACTGCTCCAGGCCTTTACCCGCGTAGGCAATATGATCAAGGATGCAGAAGACACGACCGTCGACGCCGCCTTGTTTGAAACGGACGAAGAAAAAGCTCTGTACGCCGCCTGCCAGGCTATGGAATCGGGATTGGCCCAGGCGTACGCCGTTTACGATTACGCCGCCGCAGCCGATATCCTGTCTGAAGGCATCGGCGCCATCAACGATTTCCTCGACAACGTCCTCGTCATGCATGAAAATGCGGCTGTAAAGGAAAACCGCATCCACCTGCTGACCCTGACGTACAGCCTCATCAGCCCCATCGGCGACATCAAGAAGCTGTCGTAAGGCTATTGTCACAGCTTCTTTACAATTAGGCATGGAAGGCAGCCCTTTCTTGTGTTTTAAAATTTATATGTGATATAATACATAGCAGGTGCGGTCTATTCCCGCATCTGCTATTGCCTTATGAAAATAAGCTTGGCGTAAAGGAGTGACTGCTTATGAATATGAAAAAAATCGCCTTAATATTGGCGGGTATCGCATGCGTAGCCGGCTCGACGTCGTTTGCTGCCGACACCATGACGATTAAGAGCTCAAATAGAGACAGCTATGCGGAAGTATTAGTATATAAAGCCAAGGACGGCGACTACTATCAATATTACAACAGCATGTACGGCTACGTCATCGATATTCCTAAGTCGGCTACCCAGGCCGATATGAATGAAGGCGGCGACGGCTGCTATTTCCAGGACCCGAAGGACGACGCCCTGTTTATGACTTACGCGGCGAAAAATGCCCTCAATTTCTCTATTGACGAATTATGCAACATGGATATCGGCGTCAACGGCTCGCCCGAGCTGACTATGAACGTGCGCACGAAAAACAGCTATGCCATCGCCTGGACGGACGGCAAGAAATCGTATTATCATGAATTGTTCTTAAACGAAAAGAATCAGACCTATACGGCCTTTTCCGTTGTATATCCGACAGAAAAGAAAGATAAATACGACAAGATTATTTCCCATATGACGCGCAGCTTTGTGCCGAACGGCGTAAAGATGTAATAGGGCGCGGAAGCGTGTGAAAGGGCATGCCTGAAACAGAATAGGCGTGCCCTTTTTTCGCGCCTGCAAGGGAAGAAGAGAGGAGACTGTACGTGGCACATTCTGCGACAAAAGGCCATATAGCGGCGTTGCTGACCGTATTTATTTGGGGGACTACCTTCATATCGACGAAGGTCCTGCTGGCTGATTTTCAGCCTGTAGAAATTTTATTCTTCCGCTTTGTCATGGCCTATGCCGTGCTGTGGTGCTGCTATCCCCGGTGGTTTCACATGTCGGGATGGCGGGAAGAGGCGACCTTTGCTGCTGCGGGATTTACGGGAATTTGTTTGTATTATTTGTTGGAA
The DNA here is from genome assembly GCA_900554215.1 of uncultured Megasphaera sp. Taxonomy (GTDB): domain Bacteria; phylum Bacillota; class Negativicutes; order Veillonellales; family Megasphaeraceae; genus Megasphaera. Next base: position 4,272 of record USGG01000060.1, on the reverse strand, counting down.
AACATCGCCCTGACCTATACGATGGCGTCGAACGTCGGCGTCATTTGTTCCGTATCTCCCTTTTTTACGGCCATGCTGGCGGCTGTATTCATCAAATCGGAGAAGCCTCTGACGCCGCAGTTTTTCATCGGATTTTTTCTGGCTATCGCCGGCATCTGCCTGATCAGCTTCAACGGCTCGGCGATGGAGCTCAATCCTGTAGGCGATATGCTGGCCATGCTGGCGGCTGTCGTATGGGCCTGTTATTCCATTTTAATTAAGAAGATCAGCCGCTTTGACTATCCCGTCCTCCTGACGACGCGGCGAACCTTTTTTTACGGTATTCTGTGGATGATTCCGGCCTTATATCTCTTTGACTTTCAATGGGCGCCGGCCCGCTTTGCCGACGGGATCGTCATATTCAACCTTCTGTTTCTGGGGCTGGGGGCGTCGGCCTTGTGCTTCGTTACTTGGAGCAGCGCTGTGGCGATCCTGGGGGCTGTAAAGACCAGCGTCTATATTTATTTGCTGCCCGTCGTCACGGTAGCGACGTCGGCTGTCGTCCTCCGGGAACCGGTTACGACGATGACCGTTGTCGGCACGGCCCTAACTTTGCTGGGGCTGGCCTTGTCGGAAGGGAAAGTGGGACGGGCAACTCATGATAAAATGGAACATATACATGCAAAATCAGAATAACAAAAAAACGAAGGCCTTTCTTGAAATGCCTTGCGTAACATGCTATAATTATTTTCGTTAATTTAGGCAGTCCTCTGTTCGTTTTACGATTGTCGTGTGTTGGGCGGCAACGGGGAACACGAATGTCTTATAGGAGGAAAAAAAGATGAATATTATCAGCGTACTTGAACAAGAACAGCTTCGCAGCGACATTCCTGCATTCCGCCCTGGCGACACCGTCAAGGTTCATGTAAAGGTTGTCGAAGGTAACCGCGAACGTATCCAGGTTTTTGAAGGCGTCGTCATCGGCCGTCAGAACGGCGGTGTCCGCGAAACCTTCACCGTTCGCCGCATTTCCTATGGCGTAGGCGTAGAACGTACTTTCCTGGTACATTCCCCGCGTCTGGCTAAAATCGAAGTCGTTCGCCGCGGTATCGTTCGCCGTGCAAAACTGAACTACCTCCGCGGTCTGACAGGCAAAGCTGCCCGTATTCGCGAACGTCGGTAATTCCCAAGCAAGAACACATAAAACAAGGATTGGATATATTCCAGTCCTTGTTTTTTTTACTAGCTACCGCGTCCGGCATATGATATAATATATTGAGTGCCAATCTAATGAAAGTCATATTATGAATGAGGTGATGTATTGTGGCAAAACAGATTTTTGTTACAGGACATAAAAATCCGGATACGGATTCGATTTGTTCTTCCATTGCATTTGCAAAATTACAGCAATTAAAAGGCGTCGACGCAGTCGCTGTCCGCGCCGGTGACATCAATAAAGAAACGGCTTACGCCCTGAACTACTTCCACGTAGAAGCGCAGCCCCTGGTCAAAGATTTTTATGTAAAGGTCGGCGAAGCTGTCCATAAGGACGTTGAAGCTCTTCCGTACAGCGCCAGCCTGAAGGATGCGGCGAAATGGTTTGCCGATCACGACAGCGACGTAGCTCCTGTCACAGAAAACGGCAATTTTGTCGGCGTATTGCATAAATCCAGCCTGGCCGGCGAATTCGTCAAGACCGTACTGGGCGAAGAACTGAGCACGGTGAAGAGCCTGGTGCAGGACGCCGCTACGGTTTTCAGTACGTCGGACAACGGCCATGACGTTCCGGCCGAAGGCCGCTATGTCGTCGTCGACGACGGCAAGTACGTCGGCATGGTCTGCGCAGACTGCGTAGCTGCCGTAGAAAAGAGAAAGGTCATGCTCGTCGACCACAACGAAAAGAAGCAGATCATCGACGGCATCGACGAAGCTGAAATCATCAGCGTCGTCGACCATCACCGCATTGGCGGCACCTTGTCTACGGAAGGCCCGATTTTCATTTTGTTCCAGCCCGTCGGCTGCACGGCTACGATCGTAACGTCCCTGTACGAACAGGCAAACATCGCGATTCCGAAGGAAATTGCCGGCCTGCTCTTGTCGGCGGTTATTTCCGATACCGTATTGTTCCGCTCGCCGACCTGCACCCAGCAGGATCGGGAAACGGCTGAAAAGCTGGCCGCTATTGCCGGCGTAGACCTGCAGGCTTACGGCATGGATATGCTGAAAGCCGGCGCCAACGTATCCGATTTGACGCCGGATCAGATTGCCCAGAATGACATGAAGGAATTCTCCGACGGCAGCGTAACCTTTACGATTTCCCAGGTACAGGTTATGGATACGACGGATTTGCTCGAACAGAAGAAGGTCCTTCTCAGCGCGCTGGAAAAAATGCGTTCGGCTAAAAACTACGCCGCTTCGTTCCTCATGATTACGAGCATTATCGACGAATCGACGAACCTCATTTTCGCCGGCAACATGGATGCCGTCGTAGGCAAGGCCTTTGCCAAGGACGTCCTCGATAAGGAAGTATACCTGCCCGGCGTCATGAGCCGCAAGAAGCAGATCGTTCCGCAGATTTTGGCTGCCCTGAAATAAGCCTTTACCCGTATATGAACCAAAGCCTCATCTTCCCGGTGAGGCTTTTTTACTGATTATGGCAAGGAGTTAGTATGAATCCTATTTTAGATACATTGAACGACCGGCAGCTCGAAGCGGTGCAGCTGACCGAAGGGCCGCTGCTCATCACGGCCGGCGCCGGGTCGGGGAAGACGAAGGTACTGACCTGCCGCATTGCCTACCTGCTGGAGAAGGGCGTGTCGCCCTATGCCATCCTGGCGATTACCTTCACCAACAAAGCGGCGAAGGAAATGCGGGAACGAGTGGAAAAGCTGGTCGGCCCGCGGGCGGAAAGCATGTGGATCAGCACCTTCCATTCGTTCTGCGCTAAATTGCTGCGCTTTGAAATCGACGGCCGCTTCGGCTATACCCGCAATTTTACGATTTACGATACGACGGACCAGATGACGCTCATTAAGGATTGCCTGAAGCAGGTCAATCTGGATGACAAGCAGTTTCCGCCCCGGTCCGTTCTGGGGACGATTTCGTCGGCGAAGAACGCCCTGATGGACGCTTATGAATTTACCGGCCGGGCCGATGATTTCTACGCCCAGAAAGTCGCCGAGGTATATACGCTGTACGAAAAGAAGCTGAAGGAAAACAACGCCATGGATTTCGACGATCTGCTGCGCCTGGCCGTGCGCCTGCTGCAGGAATGCGAAGACGTGCGGGAAAAATACCAGAACCGCTTTCAGTATATCCTCGTCGACGAATACCAGGATACGAACCACGCCCAGTACACGCTGACGAAGCTGCTGGCCCAGAAATGGCGCAATATCTGCGTCGTCGGCGATGCGGACCAGAGCATTTACGCCTGGCGCGGCGCGGACATCCGCAATATCATCGACTTTACGCGCGATTATCCCGACGCGGCGTCTATTAAGCTGGAGCAGAACTACCGCTCGACGAAGACTATTTTGAACGCTGCCAACGCCGTCATCGACAACAACGAAAGCCGGCCGAAGAAGGTGCTGTGGACGGAAAATCCGGCAGGCAATAAAATTATTCACTACCATGCCCAGACGGAGCACGACGAAGCCGATTACGTTGCCGGCGTCATTTATAACCGCCACGAAATCGGAAACGAGCCCTACGGCGACATGGCGATTTTATTCCGTACCAACTCCCAGTCCCGCGTGCTGGAAGAAAAGCTCATGCGCTACGCCATTCCTTACACGATGGTCGGCGGGACGAAGTTCTACGACCGCAAGGAAATCAAGGATGTCATCGCTTACCTGCGCCTACTGTATAATCCTGAAGACAGCCTGAGCCTCATGCGGGTTATCAACGTTCCGAAGCGAAACATCGGCGCGACGACGATAGAGCATCTGGCCGACTACGCCGAGCAGAACGGCATTTCCCTCTTTGAAGCCTTGTCTTCGACTGACGATATTCCGGCCATTACGAAACGGGCCAGGGCGTCGCTGGAAGAATTTTCTATCATGATCTTCGAGCTGCTCAACCACGTCGACGAATGGGACGTGCAGACCCTTATCGAAGAGACGATCAGGCAGTCCGGCTACGGGGCTATGCTCGATAAAGACGCCGAGCACGACGTGCAGGGCGAAAGCCGCAAAGAAAATGTCGGCGAATTCCTTTCCGTCGCCAAGGATTACATGGACTCCAATCCCCAGGGGAATTTGCAGGATTTTCTGGAAAATATCGCCCTGGTCAGCG
>USGG01000059.1 GCA_900554215.1 uncultured Megasphaera sp. | reverse complement strand
TAGCGGACGGCACCTTTGACCGGGGCATCCTGTTCTGCGGCACGGGCATCGGCATCGGCATTGCGGCGAATAAGGTGCACGGCATCCGCGCCGCTTTGTGCCACGACTTGTTCTCGGCGGAATATTGCCGCCGCCACAACGACGCGAATATCCTGACCATGGGCGGCCGGGTCATCGGGCCGGGCGTCGCCAGAGAAATCGTGCGGGTCTTCTTGACGACGGGCTTCGACGGCGGCCGTCATGCCGACCGCGTCGCGATGATTACGGAAATGGACAAATAATTGGGAAAGGAGCCGCAGAGTATGCAGGTACAGGTAATGGATCATCCGCTGATTCAGCATAAGGTGACGCTGATGCGGAAGAAGGAAACCGGTTCTACGGATTTCCGCAATTTGCTGGAAGAAATTACGATGCTCATGGGGTATGAAATTACGCGGGATTTGCCTTTGGAAGATATTGCCATTGAGACTCCGGTCGCGCCGACGACGGGAAAACAGATCAGCGGCAAGAAGCTGGGCATCGTGCCCGTTCTTCGCGCCGGCCTGGGCATGGTGCAGGGGCTGCTCAATTTAATTCCCATGGCCCGAGTCGGTCATATTGGGCTGTACAGAGATCCGGAAACGCTGGAGCCCGTCGAATATTACTGCAAACTGCCCGACGTGCAGGATCGCGATTTCATCATCGTCGACCCTATGCTGGCTACGGGCGGCAGCGCGTCGGCGGCGATTACCCTGCTGAAAGGCAAGGGCGTGCAGAATATTAAGCTCATGTGCCTTGTGGCGGCGCCTCAGGGCGTGCAGCGGGTCAATAAAGATCATCCGGACGTGCGCATTTACGTGGCTGCCCTGGACGATACGTTGAATGAACACGGGTACATCGTTCCCGGCCTCGGCGACGCCGGCGACCGGATTTTCGGCACGAAGTAACAAGAACAATCCTATATTAGATATACGAAAAGAAAGTGCTGGATACGGCAGAAGGTATCCAGCACTTTCTGTATGCAGGAGCCGTGCCGGCTGTCAGCGGACGCAGAATTTTCCGCGGCCGATGTCCTCCAGGCAGTACGGCATTTCCTGATATACGATATTGAGCCAGTTGTGGGAGAACAGAAGGGCGTAATTGTACCTGGTAAAAGCTGGCCTGTTCTTGGCGGTGTCTTCATAAGAGTCGCGTTTAAAGATGCCGGTAGACAAGTCTTTGGTTTTTAGGGTTATGATGTGTTTTTTCTGGTGTGAAAATATATGCTGCAAGCCGATAGCAGGTAATAAAAAAGTTCTCGTTTTCAAGAGGGAGGAAGCATCGTGCTGCTGTCCAATTCCAACGGACCTTTGCAGGGCCGGTCTCTACAGGCATGCAGGACAAGAGTCTGCATACGAACAGGACGGATTGCCTGTTTTTCGGCAAATAAAGTTCTCTTGCAAGGCAGGTATACAACCTGCAAATTTACGAAAAAATCACTTGACAAGGGAGACCGTAATCTGTAAAATAATTAGGTAAGCTTTTCACTTGGACTCCACTTAGCCCCGGAGAAAGAGCCTTAAAGCTTGGTTAGTTAGTCGTATCAGGGAGGAATCACACAGCATGAAAACTACATTTATGGCTAATGCCGGCAACATCGAACGCAAATGGTTTGTTGTTGACGCTGAAGGCCAGACATTAGGACGTCTTGCTGCCGAAGTAGCCAAAGTTCTTCGGGGAAAACATAAACCTACATTTACCCCGCATGTAGATACAGGCGACTATGTTATCGTAGTCAACGCAGCAAAAGTAAAAGTAACTGGCAAAAAATTGGTTCAGAAAACATATTTCCGTCATTCCGGTTATCCCGGCGGAGCTAAATTCACGCAGCTCGGCCACATGCTCGAAAACCGTCCGGAACGGGTCGTAGAAATGGCTATCCGCGGTATGCTGCCGAAAAACAAATTAGGCGAACAGATGTACCGCAAGCTTAATGTGTACGCTGGTGCAGAACATCCGCATCAGGCTCAGAAACCTGAAGTTCTGAATTTAAACATTCGTTAATCATACCGGGAGGAAGATTTCATGGCAGTAGCACAGTACTACGGCACTGGCCGTAGAAAGACCTCCGTTGCCAGAGTTCGTCTGGTTCCGGGTCAAGGCAAAATCACAGTTAATAAAAAAGATTTGAACGAATATTTCGGCCGTAAAACGCTGGAATTGATCATTAGACAGCCCCTCGTACTGACCGGCGTAACGGAACAGTACGACGTCATCGCTGACGTAAAGGGCGGCGGACCGTCCGGCCAGGCCGGCGCAATCCGTCACGGCATCAGCCGCGCGCTGTTGGAAGTCGACCAGGATTTCCGTCAGTCCTTGAAAAAGGCTGGTCTCCTGACTCGCGATCCTCGTGAAAAAGAACGTCGGAAATACGGCTTGAAGAAAGCTCGCAAGGCTTCTCAGTTCTCGAAACGTTAATCATTTTCATAATAACTACTCTAAAACCTATGCAATCAAAAATGGCGTAACCTCTGCGGTTTACGCCATTTTTTTTATGACAAAGACTACCGGGAGGCTGTTATTTGCTCCAGCGGTCGTATGTCGCTATTTTTCTATTTAAATAGGCTAGAGCTTCCTGCATTGCGCTCATCCGCTCTTTGAGGCGGTCCCGTTCGCGAATGAGAATGGCCTTTCTCGCTTCATAGGTCTCGCGGCTGCCCTGATTGTACAGCTCAATGTACTCTGTCAGGCCTTCGATGGATACATTTCCCGAACGCATGCATTTGATAAAGGCGATGGTATTGCAGTTTTCCTCCGAATAATTGCGGATGCCGTTTTTATCGCGGGGGACGTTGCGGATCAGCCCGATGCGTTCGTAATACCGCAGCGTGTCCGGCGTAATGTCGTATTGTTCGCTTACTTCTTTGATTTTCATGATAGATTCCCTCCTAGTACCATTACTATACAGTATGGAGTTTACTATAAGTCAAGAGACGAATGAAAATTAGATGTCCTTGACGGAGTATGATATACTGAAAAAAATACGATAAGGTGATGTCATGAATAAAATACGTGCCGGTATAAAAAATAAAATCATTGTGGTCCTCGCCGTCGCCTGTACGGCGTATTTTGTCTCTTTCTGGATGGGAACAGAGAGAGAGGTAGCCTTGAAAGCATATGAAAAAGCAGCGGAAGAAGCCATGATAGCCGATACGGAAATCTTGGCCCATAATGGCCATATCCGCTCCATGGACGGACAAGATACAGAAATACGAGATTTATATAACGATAAGCCTGTGCTCATCTATTTCTGGATGCCCTGGAGCGACGACAGCAAGAAGGGAATGGCTGTGTTGGAAAACATATACCGAAGGTACGGTGACGATATCCATGTCGTCGTCCTTTCTTTCGGCAGCACGGCAGAAGAAGCCAGGGACTTTTATTCGCAGCATGCCTATTCCATGCCCTTTTATACGGGCGACTTGGTTGTTGCCGATGACTATAATGTATATGAAGTTCCGCAATGCGTTATGATCCGCAAGGGCGGAGCCATTGCCGACAGGATTGTGGGGCTGCCCGATGAGCGGTCGCTGGCCTACATGGTGGAAATGGGGATGGAACCGTGATGTATGGGGTGAAAGCCTTTGGCCGTGATTTGCTGTGCGCAGAAGGCTGGGCTGTGTCGGTACTCCTGTTTGGATTGGCAGGGTATGCGTCGATAGAAATTCCTTTTTGGCGGCTTGTAATGACTTGCCTTATCGGTTTATGCCTGCACCGATGGCGGCGAATGGAGAAAAAAAGGCAAGATGGGCAGTATACAGACGATGTTGAAGATACGGATGCGTTATTTCTCATCACAGTATGGGTTGTCTTTGTGATTGTTTTTGCAGGATATATACTTTTTTGGGGATGGGGATATCCTGAAAACAGCAGCCAGAGAGTTCCGGCAGTAGCCGTTCCCTGCGCTGGATTGGAATACATACCCGCCACGGCGACGGATATTTCTCAGACTCATAGCTATGGATTGGGACAGAGCTGGGAGATCCGCCAGGTTTCATTCGGCGATGGGCCGGAGCGCATTGCCGTTTATGAGGCTATGGGAAGAAAACGGGCCGAGTATGTGCTATCCTTTGAGCGGTATGGTTGGAAAGATGCCGTTGACGGCAGGGTAACGCCGGCAGGCGATACAGTCCCGCGGGGAGACGTCGTCGTGACGAAGGAAGTGCTGCAGGATATAATGCCGTGGAAGCAGTATTTTTTCTTAGGACGATATATTTATCAAGAGAAAGGGGAACCTTTTCCGCAAGGAGCGACGGCTTACATATGGGATTCGAACAAAAACTGGAATCATCCTAAAGCGAAGGGCCTAATCGTGTATCCTGATAGACGACGCGTCGTATTTTTTGAATGGGGCGGGGAATGAAAAAAATTGCCTCGAGATGGGATGAATTTGTAAAATCCCTATTGACAAATTCGCTAATCTTGCCGTATAATAAACAAGTCGCATGGAGCGGCACGGTTGAGGGCGGTTAGCTCAGTTGGTTAGAGTATCTCGTTGACATCGAGGGGGTCGATGGTTCGAATCCATTACCGCCCACCACACACGTAAACCTTACTAGTTCATAGTAGGGTTTATTTTTTGTCTCAAGGCGGCCAGGCTGCCCATATGGAAACTCTTAGTTTCGGGTTCATCTTTGAAACGTCTTGACAAATACCATATAAACTATTAAAATACGGCTATGTACAAGTTTATGTATATTAGGAAATGCGATGAACAAGACGGCCTGCGTCGGAGGTCTTTACAGCGAACCGGGAAGAGTGTGAGCCCGGGAAAGGCGGTATGCAGGCGGATCACTTGGAAGCTTCGGCTGTGAACCAGCCGACGGGTCGCTCCGTTACGGGCATAGAGTGGCTGCACTGCAGTCAATAGGGTGGTACCACGGTGATTACGTCTTCGTCCCTTAGGGATGGAGGCGTTATTTTTTTTACTGAATGAGGAGGAAACACAATGGACTACGGCAAGACCTTACATCTGCCAAAAACGGATTTCCCCATGCGCGGCAATCTGCCGAAACGGGAACCGGACTTTTTAAAATTCTGGCAAGAACACAAGATTTATGAAAAACGGCTGCAGAAGCGCGACGGCGCGCCGAAATTTATCCTGCACGACGGCCCTCCGTATGCAAACGGCAAGCTCCATATTGGCCACGCTTTAAATAAAGTATTAAAGGATATCATTTTAAAATATAAGACGCAGCAGGGCTATTATACGAAGTATATTCCCGGCTGGGATACGCACGGCCTGCCGATTGAACACGCCGTCATTAAGGATACGGGCCTGAACCGCCATGAAATGTCTGCCCTTGATTTGCGGGCGAAATGCCGCGATTATGCCTTGGAACGCGTAGAAGAACAGAAGCAGGACTTCATCCGCTTCGGCGTTCTCGGCGATTGGGATCACCCCTACCTGACGCTTCATAAGCAGGTCGAAGTGGCTCAGATCGGCGTATTCGGCAAAATGGCTAAGAAGGGCTATATTTACAAAGGCCTCAAAACCGTTTACTGGTGCCCGCACTGCGAAACGGCCCTGGCTGAAGCTGAAATCGAATACAAGGACGACAAATCCTTCTCCATCTATGTAAAATTCCAGGCTGTTGACTTGAATTGCCACATGCCGAAGGGTGCCGATCCGGATAAGGTATTCGCCTTGATTTGGACGACGACACCTTGGACGATTCCGGCCAACATGGCCATTTGCGCCAATGAAAACTTTGAATACGTATGGGTCAAGATCGGCGAAGAATACCTGCTCATGGCTAAGGAACTCGTCGAAGCGACGATGAAGGCCGGCAAGGCAGAAGAATACGAAGTATTGCCTGAGGTCATGACGGGCAAGCAGATCGAAGGCCTCGTCTTCCAGCATCCCTTCTACGCAGACCGCAAGGTTCCCGTCCTTCTCGGCGACCACGTTACGCTCGATGCCGGCACGGGCCTCGTCCATACGGCTCCGGACCACGGCCAGGACGACTTCGACGTTTGCGTGAAATATGCATCCTGGGGCGTCAAGCCGATCGGCACCGTCGGCTCCAACGGCTGCTATACAGATAAGGTTCCCGATTATGAAGGCAAGTTTGTCTTCGATATGAATGTGCCTATCATTAAGCGGCTGGCTGAAATGGGAGCACTTTTCGCCAAGAGCACCTTCCGCCATCAGTATCCCCATTGCTGGCGCTGCAAGAACCCGATTATCTACCGCGCGACGGAACAGTGGTTTTCCTCTGTCGACGGCTATCGTCAGAAAGCGCTGGAAGCGATTGACCAGGTACAGTGGATTCCTGGCTGGGGTCACGACCGCATTTACAACATGATTCACGACCGCGGCGACTGGTGTATTTCCCGTCAGCGCGTATGGGGCGTTCCAATTCCTATTTTCTACTGCAAGGACTGCGGCGAACACATCATCAACGACGAAACGATCGCTCATTTGCAGACGATGTTTGCCAAAGAAGGCTCCGATACGTGGTGGATGCACGATGAAAAGGAACTGCTGCCCGAAGGCTTTACGTGCCCCCACTGCGGCGGCACCCATTTCCAGAAGGAAAGCGACATCATGGACGTATGGTTCGACAGCGGCTGCACCCATCAGGGCGTTCTCTGCAACGATCCGGAATTGGATTACCCCTGCGAAATGTACCTGGAAGGCTCGGACCAGCACCGCGGCTGGTTTAACTCGTCCTTGCTGACGTCCGTTGCCGTCAATGGCTGCGCTCCGTATAAATCCGTACTGACTCACGGCTTTACCGTCGACGGCGAAGGCCGCAAGATGAGTAAATCCGTCGGCAATACGGTAGCTCCGCAGGAAGTCATCGAACAGTACGGCGCCGACGTCATGCGCCTGTGGGTATCCTCGGCCGACTACCAGGGCGATATCCGCCTGTCCCCGAAGATTTTGAAGCAGCTGTCTGACGTATACCGCAAGATCCGCAATACCTTCCGCTATCTCCTGGGCAATCTCAGCGACTTCAATCCGGAAACGGACGCCGTCGCTTATGCCGATATGACCGAACTCGATAAATGGGCTCTCATGCGTCTGGAACAAGTATATGAAACGGTTACGGAAGCCTATGAAAACTATCAGTTCCACGTCATGTACCATGCGATTCATAACTTCTGCACCGTCGATTTGAGCGCTATGTACCTCGACGTCATCAAAGACCGCCTGTACACGGAAAAGGCCGACTCGCAGGTCCGCCGCAGCGCCCAGACGGCAATGTATCAGATTCTCGATACGTTGGTCAAGATCATTTCACCCGTATTGTCCTTCACGGCAGAAGAAGTTTGGCAGAACATGCCGCAGATTCCCTGCAAGGAAGAAAGCGTTCTCCTGACGGATTGGCCGAAAGCTCATCCGGAATATTTGAACGCCGATTTGGAAGCTCGCTGGAATACGCTGCTGTCGTACCGCCGCGATTTGACGCGTATCCTCGAAGGCGCTCGTCAGGATAAGAAGATCGGCCATGCCCTGGACGCTGCCGTTGCGATTTACGCTTCTGGCGAAGACTACGACTTCCTCAGCCAGTGGAAGGACCAACTGGCGACGCTGCTCATCGTCAGCGAAGTTTCCTTGCTGAACGAAGCGGCCCCGGCTGAAGCCGTTTCCGGCGAAGACCATGGCGATATGAAGGTCGTCGTCGCTCCGTCGACTCATGAAAAATGCGAACGCTGCTGGATTCACAGTGAAACTGTCGGCGCTGATGCCGAACATCCGACGCTGTGCGCACGCTGCGTTTCCGTCTTGAAATAAGTAACATATTCTATTCGTATGCATCCCGTCTGTTCTTTCGTCAGGCGGGATGTTTTTTGTTATTGAAGGGAAGGCTGCAGGATATCGGCGTTGCGAGTATGCTGCGATGTACTGCAAAAAAGCCCTCCCCCGGGCGTACCGTTGGGGAAGGGCCGTGCAGACTGATACGATTATTTTTTGATAGAGACGGTATGGAGTTCCTCTCCGGAAGGCAGGTACCCCGTAAAGGTAAGGGTATCGTCGGAGGCTTCCATGACCAGGTAGTTTTCCGTTTCCGGCTGAGGCGCTGCGTATTCGTCCAGGGAATGGTTTTTCCATAGGCCGGGATATTGGACGCTGCCGGCTACGCCCGTCAGGATGTACAGCGGACCTGAAGCATCGCGCTGGAAATTGCGGATATGGCCGCGGTCACGATAGCTGTGGAGATGGGCTGATAATACGACGTCGACGCCGTATTCGTCAAAGAGGGGCATCCACTGGCGGCCTTCTTCGGAAAAGCCTTCTTCGCGGGGCTGCGGGCGGTTTTGGAATCCGTACTGCAGGACGTCCTTGTGCATGACGACGACTTTCCATTTCTTTGTCGTGCGAGCCATGTCCTGGCGGAACCAGTCCATTTCATCTTCCAGTAGCTTGGGCTGGAACTGGGCCATTTCGGAAATCTGCGTGTTGAGGACGACGAAGTGGACGTCGCCGTAATCAAAGGAATAAAATTGGTTCCGATACGGCTCAGGCGCGTTGGCCGGCAGGGAGAACAGGCGGAGATAGGCTTCGGGCATGCGGATCTTCCAGTCACGGTTGTACGTTTCGTGATTTCCCATGGCGGGCGCGATGGGGATCTTGCTGATCATATCCTCCGCAGCGTCGAACCAGGCATTCCACTGGTAATGATCCTGGCCGTTGTCGACGAGATCACCCATGGAGATGGCGAATTGGGCGTCGGAATGAGCCTGCCAGGCCGGGTCCAGCGTGGCGGCCCATACGCTGTAATCGCTGGACTGTGAGTCGGGAAATATCAGGGCCTTAAATTCGTTTCCTTCTGCCGTGTGCAGGCGAATCCAGGCGCTTCGCTTTTGGCCGTAGCCGACGCGGTATTCGTAGGCTGTGCCGGGCGACAGTTCTGTCAGCGTTGCTTTATGGATATACGTCGTTACGCCGTCGTCTGTAAAGGCTTCGCTCGTCGCCGCGACGGCGTAGACCTCGTCCTGGCCCTGCTCATGATATTCTACGACAGCGTCGTCTTCGGCCATCGCCGACTGCCACATGACGGTCCGCGACGTCTCGCTGTCTTCCGTAATGACCTGGCGGATGTTCATGGCGTCTACATTGCTGGTGAGTTCGTAATGAGCGGCCAGGGACTTTGTTGTCCGAAGGCTTTGCTGGGCTGCCGTCTTGACGCCGGGAATGAAGGCGTACGCGGCGGCACAGGCGATGAGCAATACGGGAACAATTCGTTTCAACAGTTTCTTTTTATTCATTTGCAGCCCTCCTTGCGGCGTATATCCTGAGATGAACTTTATCATATCACATGGAGTTTGCTTTAAGTCAAGAACCTTTGTATGGGCGATTCTTACTAATTACATTATAGATTTTAAATGAGGCCATGTCTAATGCTTGCCTTTTATGGCAAGAAATACGATGGAGGCATGGCATGACCTTAAATCGGTGCTGCTGCGGCGCTTGACAAGGGGATGGGCAGGATATACAATATTGAACGTAATAGAGAATGTCAATGAACGGGAGCAAGTACCCTTGCGGCACCCTTTGCAGCGAGCCGGCGGCAGTGGAAGGCCGACATGAGGACGCAGGCGGGAATGGGCCCGGGAGATGCGGTCTGAACGACGAGTAGGCGCCGCCGGGACTTCCGCCGTTATGAGGAAGAGCGCATGAAACGTGCGCGTATGAGCCGGGCAGCTTGCCAACCAGGGTGGTACCGCGGAAATGTCTTTCCTTTCGTCCCTATCATAGAGGGATGGAAGGATTTTTTTATAGCATAGCAATGTGTTGAATTTGAGGAGGATGATACTATGTCGATTATTTTTTCCGGCATTCAGCCGAGCGGCAATCTTACATTGGGAAATTATTTAGGCGCCCTGCGCAATTTTTCGAAGATGCAGGACGGCAACGAATGCTATTACTGCGTCGTCAACCAGCACGCCATTACGGTGCCGCAGGACCCGAAGCTTCTCCATGAACGGACGCGGGCTCTGGCGGCTATTTACATCGCATCGGGCCTCGACCCGGAAAAATCCACGCTGTTCGTACAGTCCGAAGTGCCGGAACACGCCCTGCTGGGCTGGATTATGATGACCCAGTCTTACGTAGGCGAGCTGGAACGTATGACCCAGTACAAGGATAAGGCGTCGAAGCGGGGCGATTCGATTCCTGCCGGCCTGCTTGTCTATCCGCCTCTTATGGCTGCAGACATTCTCTTGTATCAGACCAATTACGTGCCCGTCGGCGACGACCAGAAACAGCACATGGAAATTACCCGCGACCTGGCGCAGCGATTCAACCGCCTGTACGGTGAAGTATTTACGATTCCCGATATTTACCTGGGCCACGACGGCACGCGTGTCATGAGCCTTCAGGAACCGACGAAGAAGATGAGTAAGTCCGACGACAATACGACGGCGACGATTTATCTGCTCGACGAACCGAAGGCCATTGAAAAGAAAATCAAGCGGGCCCAGACGGACAGCGAAAACTCCGTCCACTATGACAGGGAAAACAAGCCGGGTATTTCCAACCTGATTGAAATCTTCTCGGCCGTGACGGATCGTACCCATGAAGAAGTCGAAGCGGCGTATGCCGGCAAGGGCTACGGCGCATTCAAGAAGGACGTGGCCGAAGCCGTAATCGCCGCCCTCGAGCCAATTCAGGCCCGCTACGCCCAGCTGGTCAACGACCCGGAATTGGACGAAATTCTCGATAAAGGTGCGGCGAAGGCTCATGCCAAGGCCAGCGAAACGTACGAAAAAGTCGTCCGTGCTATGGGCCTGAACCGGAAATAAGAGGCCGTCATGAGCCATTTCTTTGCGCTGCTGGCGCGGATGAAGTTCATTCGTCGCTGGAGCCTGATGCACAACACGCAGGAAGAAAATATCCAAGAGCATACGCTGCAGACGGCCATGATCGCCTATCATCTCTGCCTTCTCAGCAACCTGCATTTCGGCGGCCGCACGGACCCGAAGCAGGCTGCCGTGCTGGCTATGTATCATGATGCGGCGGAAATCTTTACGGGAGATATGCCGACTCCGGTCAAATATTTCAACGAAAAGATGCGCCGTACCTACGGCGACGTGGAAGCTATGGCCCAGGAAAAGCTGGTTCAGACGCTGCCGGAGGAATTGCATGCCCATTATAAACCGCTCATCTGCGGCGCCGAGGAGGACCCGGCGTGGCCCTTTGTCAAGGCGGCCGATACGCTGAGCGCATATTTGAAGTGCCGACAGGAACTGGCGGCGGGCAACCGCGAGTTTGCCGAGGCCTTCTCATCGCTGAAAGCGCGGCTGGAGCAGCTGGGCATGCCGGAGGTTGATATGTTTTTGGCTGACTATGCGCCGAGCTTCTCCTTATCTCTGGATGAAATGAATCATTCAGGCTGACAGGACTTTTAAAGAGATAGAAAATAAGGTTTACCGGTTTTCGATCGGCAAGCCTTATTTTTTTATAAAAATATTTTGCGATACAAGTTGTAGATTTAGTATAATAAGGATAATACGCAGATACATATGGTATATGCGCTTCGGCGGGAATTTTTTTTGAAAAAGAAGGTATTTACCTGCCGGGTGTGGAAACGTATAATAAATAAGGCAAATATACTTTAGTAAGTGGAGGTAGTCCTTATGACGCTCAGTTTATTTTGGTCGAGATATACATTAGAGCTGCATGAACGGCATCTGCGCGATGTGGACGCCATGTACCGCTATGTGATTGCTCGGGAAAAATGGAACTGGTTTTTATCTCAAATTCCGGAAAAGGAACAGGTGCAGATCCTGCGCGGCCATAATCACGGCGACGAATCGTGGTCGTGCCGGAAGTGGCTGGATCATATGCTGGAATGGATGAAAGAAAATAAGCCGGCCGCCGTATACGAGGCCGTGGCGGAGCGCGTTCGCGCGATGGAAGCCAAGCCGATAGAGGAATTGGAAAAGCAGGCGGCTCATTCATTGTCGCAGGAAGAGCTGCATACGCTGCGGCAGGCCGGATATTTCCGGTGCGTCGACGTGCCGGAAGGTGAGGAGTGATACAAGGAGGTGCCTATGAGTGCAGTGCGGCGCATTTGGTTAGTTGTACTTGGATGGTTCATTATATTATGTTCGGCGGCTGCGCTGCCATCTGTTCAGGCGGCCGATTCGGTGCGGGCTATCGTCATTTCCGGTGAAATTGACGGGAGCCAGGCCGCTCTCGTGCGGCGGGGCCTGGAGCTGGCGGAAGAAACGGGCGATACAGCCGTTGTCGTGTCTATCGACACCATGGGCGGCAGGGCGGACAGCGCCCTGAAAATACGGGATATGCTGCGGAGCACGTCCCTGCCGACGATTGCTTTCGTCAAGTCGCGGGCCTGGTCGGCAGGCGCTCTCATCGCCTTATCGTGCCGCCACATCGTCATGGCTCCGGGAAGCAGCATCG
>USGG01000058.1 GCA_900554215.1 uncultured Megasphaera sp. | reverse complement strand
GCAATGCGACAGGCATACGCTTTGTTCCTAACGTAACAAACCGCCCCCTGCTGACAGACAGGAAGCGGTTCACTGGGAATGGACTATTTCTTCTCCATATTTCTCTTCAATTGTTCTAATACTTTCTTGGCCTTTTGACGGCGGTTCCAATACCACAGGCCGCCGTATACGATGACGACGATGACGATCAGGACCGTCAGGCGGCCGGCGTTGTCTTCCAGCATTACGACGTCGTGCCCGACGACGACTTCCACGGCAACGGAAGGCAGCTTGCCGATCAGCGTGCCCAGTATATAATCGCGGTAGCTGATGCTGCTCAGCGCCCCCAGGGCCGTAATCAGCCCGTTCGGCGAGTACGGCAGAGCTCTGGCGACGGCCATGGATTTCAGCGTGCTGTATTCGTCCAGCTTGCTGAGCATACGGCTCTTTTCAATGAGCTCCTTGGCTTTATGGCGAAACAGCGTCCGCATGAAAAAGAAGCTGATGACGACGCCGATCGTCTCGGCCAGCCAGGAAATGACCGTCCCGGCGGCGATGCCGAATAAGACGCCGTTAGCCGCCGAAATGAAGATAGACGGCAGAAATCCGACGATATTGATGACGATGTCGATGATCATGCTGACGACGACGGCCCACACGCCGAAGGAGCGCAGGTATTCAATCGTCCCGTCTAAATTGCCGCTGACGGACAATTCCCATACAGTGCGGTAAAAATCAGGTATCAGCAGGTGGATGCCGCCTAATACGCCGATCAGCAGGGCAAAGAATATAATTTTTATATGTGTTTCCGACAAGGTAGCAGCTTGTTTCATAGCTTATCCTTTACGTTCCCGTACGGTCACAATCGTACGGCTTCTAATCCGGTCGTGCTTTAATTTCGTCAAATACATGGAACCTCCGACAATACAAATACCGCCCATAATCGTCATGACTGTCAGCACTTCATCAAAGAACACAAATCCCCACAACGCATTGAAAACAACGGCAATATATGCTACGAAGCTGACGACGACAGGGTTTCCGTAAGCGTAGGCGTCAGTCATCCAAATCTGGGCGACGACGGTAATAATGCCTAACGCAATATACAAAAGCCATTCTCTGCCGTTCGGCATCTGAAAATCAAAGCCCATGAGAACCGCACCGGCTACGGCCGCGCAAAAGAGAAAATAAAAGACGATTTCGTACTGATGATGCCGCCCTGACCCGGTCAGCTTGCTGATCGTCGTATAAGCCATAGCGGCAAACAAAGCCTGAGCCAGCACGAATAGGGAATATACGTTGAACGACGAAAAATTCCACGGCCGTACGACCAGACAAGCCCCGACGACAATGACTACCAAGGGCAGAGCCGCTCCCCTGGGCATGACTTCCTTTAAAAAGACAGCCGCAAATATCATGACGAAAAACGCCGACAGCTGGGATAAAATCGACACGTCAGCCAGAGGCATGCCCCGCAGGGCATAGAAAATGCAAATCATGCCCGCGCCGCCGACGACGCCGCGAAACCACAGCGTCGGACGGTCGTACTTGGAAAAATGAACATGCTGGGCCTTCATGAGCGCCAAAATGAGCAAGGCGCTCAAAAAGCCGCGGAAAAACGATATTTCTCCTGTACTCATCGTATACGACAATTCTTTAACGATGACATTTTGCAAGCTAAACGCCAGCGACGACAATATCATGTAAATGACGCCTTTACTCATACGACTTCCCTTACCTCTTCCCTATCAAGGCTCACGCCCGGCCGTGAATCGCGTCAACGAAGGCGAGGACGGCCTGTTTCATATCTTCTTTCTCAATGGAGCTGCCGAAGCGGACAGGCTTATTCCGCAGTTCTGCCAGCGGCTTAGGCAGGGCCATGCCCGTTACGTCGGCGATTTCAAAAAGCTCGTCGAAGGCATCGTTGTGCTTAGGCAAGGCCAGCGCCTGGCAGATGACTGGCGGGAACTTATAGGGATGTGCCGTCGCCATGACGACGGTATGGCGGCCTTCGCACAGCCCCTGTCTGCGGCGGTTCATGTATACGCCGTAGGCTACGGCCGTATGGGGGTCCAAAAGATATCCGTAATCGTTGTACACGTGGTTGATGACGGCTTCCGTTTCGCCGTCGTCGATCCAGCCGCCTTCAAATTCCCGGCGGAGCTGGGCCAATTCTTCTGCCGATACGGCCATTTTTCCCGTTTCAGACAAGTCCTTTTCCCACTGCGCAACCTTTTCCGCATCCTGCCCGGCGACATAAAACAGGAACCGTTCGAAGTTGCTGGACAGGAGAATATCCATGGACGGGCTGTCTGTCGTAAAGAACTGGCGGTTCATATCGTACACGCCCGTTTCAAAGAAATCGGCCAGGACCTTATTCTTATTGGAAGCGCAAATCAGCTTGCCGATGGGAACGCCCATCTTTTTGGCAAAGTATCCGGCCAGGATGTTGCCGAAGTTGCCTGTCGGCACGACGACGTCGAAGACCTCCCCTTCGGAAATAGCGCCGTTGTCGACGAGGGATACGTACGTCGAGACGTAATAGGCGACCTGCGGGAAGAGACGGCCGATATTGATGGAATTGGCGCTGGAAAACAGCACGCCCTTTTCATTGGCGTAAGCGTTGACGCCGGGGTCGACGAAAACCCGCTTCAAGAAGCTCTGGGCGTCGTCGAAGTTGCCGTAAATCGCCGACACGTTGACGTTATTCCCTTCCTGCTTCTGCATCTGCTGCTTCTGCATAGGGCTGACGCCTTCGCTGGGATAGAAGACCATGATATTCGTGCCTGCCACGTCCTTGAAGCCTTCCAGAGCCGCTTTCCCCGTATCGCCGCTCGTCGCCGTCAGAATCAGTATATCCCGGTCTTCCTTTTCCTGGGCCTTCGCCGCTGTCAGCAAGTACGGGAACAAGGACAGTGCCAAGTCTTTGAAGGCCAGCGTGCGGCCGTGGAACAGCTCGGAAATGCTGACGTCCGTATCGATGGAATGAAGGGGCACAATGCGTTCGTCCCGGAAGGTAGTTTCGTTATAGGCCGAGGCAATCATGGCATTGCGTTCTTCGTCCGTAAAATTCGTAAAGAAATATGACAAGACGACAGAGGCGATTTCCTGATACGATTTTCCCGCTAAGTCCTTGTACTGCAGCACCTGTTCCGGAAAGGTTTCCGGCACGTACAGGCCGCCGTCCGGCGCAAGGCCGTGAAGCAGGGCGTAGGACGGAGCTACGCAGGTATTGGAGCGTGTACTTCTGAATTTCATGTATATCTTCCCCCTTTTATCTAAGCAAAGCTGGTATCAGGCCAGTATATCATGAAGCAGGCTTATACGACCTGGAACAAATAAAATTTGAGATAATCCGTCTCCGGCACGTTCCACAAAATCGGATGGTCCGGCGACTGCTGGCGGCCTTCAATCTGCCGCAGATGGACGCCGGCATCCTTCGCCGCGTCGCGGAGCATGCGGCGGAACAGGTCGTCGCGCATGAAGTGGGAGCACGAGCACGTGGCGAGGTATCCGCCCCGCGGCAGGAGCTTCATGGCTTTCAGATTGATTTCCTTATATCCCCGTATGGCGTTGTGCACCGTATGGCCCGACTTCGTAAAAGCCGGCGGGTCGAGGATGATAAAATCGTAATCGCGGCATTTCTGCTCGGCCATTTCCGTAAGCAAGTCGAACACGTTAGCCTGTTTAGCCGTCACAATCTGTTCCAGCCCGTTGCGGCGGATGTTTTCATTGGTCATGGCGACGGCTTCTTCCGATACGTCGACAGCTGTAACGGAGGCAGCGCCGCCCTTCGCCGCATTGAGGGCAAAGGCACCCGTATGGGTAAAGCAGTCTAACACATGGCGTCCGGCGGCGATTTTAGCCACGGCCAGGCGATTGTACTTCTGGTCGAGGAAGAACCCCGTCTTCTGGCCGTTTTCTACGTCTACGTCATACAAGACGCCGTTCTCGTTGATCGTCGTTACGGGACTGCCCGGCTGCGGCAGAAAGTCGGCTTCATACCAGCCCTTATACTGGGTCATGCCGTCGAGCTCCCGCACCTTGACGTCGTTGCGCTCGTAAATGCCGCGGACGGATACGCCCATGGCGGCCAACTCGTCGACGAGGGCCTTGAAGATCACCGGCTTTACCTGATCCATGCCATAGCATAAGGTCTGGGCAACTAATATATCGTTATACCGATCGACGGTCAGGCCCGGCATTTGGTCGGCGTCGCCGAAAATCAGACGGCAGCAGGAAAAATCAGCCGGCCCCATGACGGTATAACGGTACTGGAGGGCATACTTGACGCGGCGCTGCCAAAAGGCGTCGTCGAAGCGGTCGTTGGCGTTGTCCGATACGATGCGGACGCGGATTTTCGATATGTCGTTGGCAAAGCCCGTCCCCAAATACCGGCCCTTCTGGCTGTAGACGTCGACGATATCGCCCGTCGCATACGCGCCGTCTACGCGGGTAACTTCCTCGCCGTAAACCCAGGGATGGCCGCTGCGGGCAGCCATTTCCCCCTTCCGGGTTATATATAGTTTAGCGTACGGTCTCACTAGAATCTCCTTTATAATCCTTTATAAAATGTAATGACTCAGGTCGACGTTCTGAACAACATCGTTCAGCTTGCCGGCAACGAAATCGCTGTTGACGACAATATGGTGTTCGTCCACATCCGGCGCTTCAAAGGCGACGTCCTCCAGGATTTTTTCCAGCATAGTATGCAAACGGCGGGCGCCGATGTTTTCCGTTTCCAAATTGACGCGATGGGCGTATTCAGCAATAGCGTCGATGCCGTCGTCAGTGAATTCCAGTTCTACGCCGTCTGTCGACAACAAGGACGTATACTGCTTGACGAGGGATTGATTCGGCTCGGTCAGGATCTTGCGGAAATCGTCGACCGTCAGGGACTGGAGCTCTACGCGGATAGGAAAGCGGCCCTGCAGTTCCGGGATGAGGTCGCTGGGCTTCGATACGTGAAAAGCGCCAGCCGCGATAAACAAGATATGATCCGTCTTTACGGGGCCGTATTTCGTATTGACTGTCGCCCCTTCGACGATGGGCAGGATATCGCGCTGCACCCCTTCGCGGGATACGTCCGGTCCGCCGCCGCGGTTCTTTTCGGCAATCTTATCGAATTCGTCGATAAAGACGATGCCGGCCTGTTCCGTCGCCTCGATGGCCTTGTCGACGATGACGTCCATGTCGAGACATTTTTCCAGCTCTTCATCCTTGAAGATTTCCCGGGCCTTGGCTACGGTCATCTTCTTTTTCTTCTTCTTTTTCGGCATGATGCTGCCCAGCATTTCCTGGAAATTACTGGTCAGCTCTTCCGTCGAATTGCCCGTCAAGATGCCCTGTATAGCCCGTTCCTGTTCGCGGACCTCTACTTCGATTTCCCTGTCGTCCATCTTATGGGCGCAAATGTCTTCGTACATCTTCTGCCGGCGGTCCGACTTCGGCTCTTCGAGCTGCTTCGGCTGCTCTTCTTCGTCAGACGTATCGTCGCTGGAGAAGAAAATATCCATCGGATTGGCTGCCTTTTCTTTAATAGCCGTCTTCTTCGGCCAGAAAACCTGCAGGATGCGCTTATTGGCTTCTTCTTCGGCCTTGGCTTCATAGCGCAGGCTTTCCTGCTCCTGGACCATGCGGATGGCGTTGGCTACGAGATCGCGGATGATCTGTTCGACGTCGCGGCCTACGTAGCCGACTTCCGTATATTTCGTCGCTTCGACTTTGATGAAGGGAGCGCCGACGAGCCGGGCCAGGCGGCGGGCAATTTCCGTCTTGCCTACGCCTGTCGGTCCGATGAGCAGGATATTTTTCGGAATAATTTCATCCTGCATTTCTTCGTTCAGCCGCTTGCGGCGCCAGCGGTTGCGCAGGGCGATGGCGACGGATTTTTTCGCTTCCTTCTGGCCTACGATGTATTTATCCAGCTCTGCGACAATTTGCTTCGGTGTCAATTCAATTTCGTTCATGTCATTCCCTCTTCTGTATAGTTTATTATATTTCTTCTACGATGACGTTGTGATTGGTATACACGCAGATATCAGCGGCGATGTGCAGCGATTTTTCTGCAATATCGCGGGCCGACAGGTCCGTATTCTGCATCAGGGCCCGGGCCGACGCCAAGGCGTAGTTGCCGCCGGAGCCGATGGCCGAAATACCGTCGTCGGGCTCGATGACTTCGCCGTTTCCGGAAATCAGGAGGATGCGCTGGCTGTCCGCTACGAGGAGCAGCGCTTCCAGCTTGTGCAGTATTTTATCGGAACGCCAGTCCTTGGCCAGCTCTACGGCGCTGCGGACGAGATTTCCGTTGTATTCGTTCAGCTTTTCTTCAAAATGGTCAAACAAGGTAAAGGCGTCGGCGACAGAGCCGGCAAAGCCGCTGATGATCTTGCCGTGGTACAGGCGGCGCACCTTCTGGGCCGTGCCCTTCATAATGACGGCGTTGCCCATCGTCACCTGGCCGTCGCCGGCAATGGCCGTCTTGCCGTTGCGCTGTACGGCGACGATGGTCGTTGCGTGAAATTCTGTAGACATCATATCAGACATTCTCTA
Organism: uncultured Megasphaera sp.; assembly: GCA_900554215.1. Lineage (GTDB taxonomy): Bacteria > Bacillota > Negativicutes > Veillonellales > Megasphaeraceae > Megasphaera. The sequence goes on along the minus strand of USGG01000058.1, from coordinate 5,930 downwards.
TCTTCTCCTTCATCACTTCAATTTCTTCCAAAGCACGCTGCGCCAGCATAGCGTTCTTTTCCTTCTTTTTCATGCGCTTCTTGATACCCAGCGGTTCCATAATGCCGAAGTTGATATTCATGGGCTGGAAATTATCGTTCGGGCCGCTGGAGATATACTGGCTCAGGCCGCCGATAGCCGTGCGGCGCGAAAAGGTCAGGCAATCCTTCCCTTCCAGCATGCGGGCGGCGTTGATGCCGGCCAGCAGGCCCATGGCCGCCGATTCCAAATACCCTTCGACGCCTGTCAGCTGACCGGCGAAAAAGATATTCCCATTGCGGCGGTACTGCAGCGTCGGTTCCAGAAGCTCCGGTGAATTGATATACGAGTTGCGGTGCATGACGCCGTAGCGGACAAATTCTGCCTGCTCCAATCCGGGAATCATGGAAAAGACCCGCTTCTGCTCGCCGAATTTGAGGTGCGTCTGGAAGCCGACGATGTTGTACAGCGTCGCGCTGCCGTTGTCCTGACGCAGCTGAACGACGGCGTAAGGCATTTCGCCCGTATCGGGCAGCTCCAGGCCGACGGGCTTCATGGGGCCGTAGCGCATCGTGTCGACGCCGCGGGAGGCCATGATTTCAATGGGCATGCAGCCTTCGAAGACGTTATCGTTCTTTTCGAAATCGTGCAGCTCGGCGCATTCGGCCGTCGTCAGGGCCTGCCAGAAGGCTTCGTATTCTTCCTTCGTAAGGGGCAGTTCAAATAATCGGCCCCGCCCTTGCCGTACCGCGCCGCCCGATAGACCTTGCTCATATCCAGCGAGTCGACGGTGACGATGGGAGCCGCGGCGTCGTGAAAATGGAAGTAATCGGCGCCGGTCATAGCCCGTATCGTTTCGGCCATGGCGTCACTGGTCAGCGGCCCCGTGGCGACGATGCAGATCTGGTCGTCCGGCAGCTCCGTAATTTCTTCATTTCGTATCGTAACGAGAGGATGGTTCCGCAGCCGGTCCGTTACGAACTGGCTGAACGGCACGCGGTCTACCGCTAAGGCTCCGCCGGCAGGCACGCGGTGCGTATCAGCCGATTCCATGATGATGGAGCCGAGACGGCGCATTTCCTCCTTCAGCAGCCCGACGGCGTTTTCTATGTTGGCGGCGCGCAGCGAATTGCTGCACACCAATTCTGCAAATAATTCCGTATGATGAGCCGGCGACGATTTGACGGGCCGCATCTCTGCGAGCTCGACGGGAATCCCCCGCTTCACCAGCTGCCATGCCGCTTCGGAGCCGGCAAGTCCCGCCCCGATGACAAGTACGCTATTCTTCATTGATTGCTTCACCCTTCTTATGATTTTCACACTCTGCGTTGCTGCAGAAGATTTTATCCGGTCCTTTTTTATAATGCTTGACGACCATGATGCTGCCGCAGACGGGACATTTTTTATCGATAGGCTGGTTCCACAGGACAAAATCGCAGTTAGGGTATTCGCTGCAGCCGTAGAACACGCGGCCCCGCTTCGATTTGCGCTTGATCAGGCTTCCTTGGCCGCACTTGGGACAGGTAATGCCCAAATCCTCGACGATAGCCTTCGTATTGCGGCATTCGGGGAAATTAGAACAGGCCAGGAACTTGCCGAAGCGGCCGAATTTATATACCATCGGCGCGCCGCAAAGCTCGCAGACCTGACCGGAATCCTGACCGGCTACGGCTACCTTTTCCATCTGCTGCTCCGCCACATCCATTTCCGGCTTAAACACGTCGTAAAATTCCTGCAGGACGTGCGTATACGTGTCCTTTCCCTGTTCGATATCGTCCAGCTCTTCTTCCATATGAGCCGTAAAGCCTACATTGATGATGCGCTCGAAATACTTTTTCAGCAAGTCGACGATAATGACGCCCAATTCCGTCGGGATAAACTGCTTATCCTTCTTTTCCACATAGTTGCGGTTTTGAATCGTATCCATAATCGGCGCGTACGTACTCGGCCGGCCGATGCCCTTTTCTTCCAGCGTCTTGATGAGGCTGGCTTCGGTATAGCGGGCCGGCGGCTGCGTAAAGTGCTGCGCCGGTTCTACAGTCTGATTATGAACGACGGAACCTTCCTCGATGTGAGGCAGCTCCGAGAGGGTCTTATCTTTTTTCGCGTCTTCGTACAGCTCCGTAAAGCCTTTAAACAATACTTTATATCCGGCAGCCCGCAGCTCATATATGCCGCTGGCGATGCTGATAGCCATGTGCTCCGTTTCCACGGCTTCCATCTGGCTGGCTAGGAAACGGTTCCAAATGAGAGTGTACAGCCGCAGCTGGTCCCTCGTCAGGAATGGCGAGACGACGTGCGGCGTCAGCTCCAGCGACGTCGGGCGGATTGCTTCGTGGGCATCCTGGCTGGACTGCTTCGTCTTGTATACGCGGGCCTTTTCCGGCACGTATTCCTTCCCGTACGTCGACATGATGAAATCGCGGGCCGCCTGGACCATGTCATCATTGATGCGCGTCGAGTCCGTACGCATGTACGTAATCAAGCCCACGTGGCCCTGCTCGCCAATATCTAGGCCTTCATACAGCTGCTGGGCCAGCATCATCGTCTTCTTAGCGCCGAAGTTCAGCTTGCTGACGCATTCCTGCTGCATCGTTGACGTCGTAAAGGGCGGCTGGGGCTGACGCTTGCGCTTTCTCTTTTCGACCTTGACGATTCGGTCCAGCTCGCGGCCTTCTTCGCCGCGCTGTTCCCACTGCAAATCGGCGGCAATCTTCTGAGCCATGTCTCCGTCGCTGATCTTGGCCTTTTCGCCGTCGATTTTCACCAGCTCCGTCATAAGGACCAGACCCTGCTCGGTCTTGTACGTTCCGCCGACAGTCCAGTATTCTTCCGGCACAAAGGCCTTGATTTCTTCTTCGCGCTCGCAAATGAGACGAACGGCCACAGACTGCACGCGGCCGGCGCTCAGCCCCTTGCAGACCTTTTTCCACAAGAGGGGGCTCAGCTTATACCCTACGATGCGGTCCAGGACGCGGCGCGCCTGCTGGGCGTCGACCTTCTTCAAATCGATGGGTTTAGGGTCTTCCATGCCGGCCAGCACGGCCTTTTTCGTAATTTCGTGAAACATGACGCGGCAGGCGTCCTTCGGGTCGATTTCCAGCAAATGAGCCAGATGCCAGGAAATCGCTTCGCCTTCGCGGTCCGGGTCAGTTGCCAGATATACTTTTTTAGAACGGATGAACTCGTCCTGAAGCTCTTCGATGAGCTTGCGCTTATCCCACATATTCGTATACGACGGCGTAAAACCGTCTTCGATATTGACGCCGAACTGATTGCGCGGCAAATCGCGGAGATGGCCGCGGCTGGCCATTACCTTATACGAACTGCCCAAAAAGCGTTCAATCGTCTTTGCCTTGGCCGGCGATTCTACGATAACCAGATTTTTGGCGTTTTTCGGCAGGGGGTCCATTTTTTTCAGCGGCTTCTTTTCCGGCAGATTCACGGTCCCGTTAATAACCATCTTTTCGCCGTCGTCCTTCTTCTTGCGGCCCCGCTTCTTTTTCTTCGTATCGTCAATAATAATCGTTCGTTTAATCGGAAATTCCAGCATATATCTCCATCCTAACTTCCCTGTCGGCATTCAAGCCGGATTTTCTGTACAAGCTAACACTTAGCAACAAATCTATTTTAAAATAATACACTATTCCGACGGGCCTTTCAAGGTTTGACCTTAGGATATACCTATTCTGCAGAACAATACGTATCCCCATAAAGGGCTGGCAGCGACAAAATTTAAGGGATGAATCCCTTGCAGACTTTTTTAAATTACCGTATACTAAAAGCATACAAAATTCGTATACAAAAGGAGACGATACGTATGAACCAGTATGATGTCATCGTCATTGGCACCGGCGCTGCCAATATTATTACCGACGCGGCCCAGCGGCAGGGCCTGCGCATCGCCGTCGTCGAACGGGACCGCTTCGGCGGCACTTGTCTGAACCGTGGCTGCATCCCCACGAAAATCATGGTCACGGCGGCCAACGTCGTCCGGGAAATGGAGGAAGCGCGCCGCATCGGCGTCTGCGCCGACAACGTGCGCATGGACTGGGACGTCATCACCCGCCGCCTGTGGCATAAAATCAACGAAAACAGCGCGATTAAGGATTATTACGCCGCCTTCCCGAACGTCGACGTCTACGAAGGCACGGCGTCCTTTACGGGCCCAAAGAACCTGCATATCGCCATGAATGACGGTACGGCGCAGGACATCAGCGGCGATAAGATTTTCATCGGCGTCGGTGCCCGCACCAATATCCCCGACCTGCCCGGCCTGGAAGAAACGGGCTACCTGACGTCGGAAACGCTGTTCGGCAGCAACTATCCGAAACAGCCCTACGACAGCCTGCTCATCATCGGCGGCGGCCCTATCGGCTGCGAATTTGCCCACGTATTCAACGCCGCCGGCACGAAGGTTACCATCGTTCAGCGCAACGTCCGCCTGCTGCCCAAGGAAGACGAAGATATTTCCGCCTTTATTTTGAAGCAGCTTACGAACCACGGGATTTCCGTCCGCCTCAATCAGACGACCCTTTCCGCCTCGGTCAAGGACGGGAAAAAATGCCTGACAGTACAAGACAAAGCAACGGGAGAGACGACGGAATTGTACGCCGACGAAATCCTCGTTGCGCCGGGCATCCGCCCCATGACGGACCTGCTTCATTTGGAACATACAGACGTACGCACCGACAGCCGCGGCTTCATCATGACCAATGAATTTCTCGAAACCAGCGCCGAAGGCATCTGGGCCATCGGCGACGTAAACGGCCAGGCGCCGTTCCGCCACAAGGCCAACCACGAAGCGGAAATCTTGTCGCACAATCTCTTCTCCGACGTGCCGCCCGAACAGTGGCGCTGGGTTCATTACGACATCGTCCCGGCTGTCACCTTCACCTATCCCGAAGCGGCTCACGTCGGCCTCAGCGAAGCCGGCGCCCGCAAAAAAGGCTACGACGTCGAAATCGCCGTGAACCATTACTCAGCTTCGGCTAAAGGATACGCCATGGGGCTGGAACCAGGCGACGATGACGACGGATTCGTCAAGCTGGTGATCGACAATAAAACAAAGTATATCCTGGGAGCCCATATTATCGGCCATGAAGCATCTATCCTGATTCAGCCCTTCGTCAACCAGCTGACCTGCGGCTTCCATACCATCGCGCCGATTCACGAGGACATCGCCTCGCCGACGGCCCAAATGCTGCGTGCCCTGCCGTTGACCAGGAATCTGGCCCCGAATCCAGTCTACACCCTCAGCGAAACGATGACGCCTCATCCGGCCTTGTCAGAAGTCACCATGTGGACGCGGTATTATTACGAAAAGAAATGACGATACCTGTATCGGTTCTTATTACAGCATATAGAAAAAGCAGAGGCATGGCGCTTCTGCTTTTTTCTATATATACAATATTTATGCTTTTACCCCTGCTAACTTCGCCGGATCCATGGCGGCGTCGAACTGCTCGCCTGTAATCCAGCCGCTGGCGACAGCCGATTCGCGCAGCGTCAGCCCTTCCTTAGCCGCAGTCTTGGCAATCGTGCAGGCCTTGTCATAGCCTACGAGGGGTACGAGGCCCGTAACGAGGATCAGAGACTGATGCAGGTTGTAGTCGATTTTTTTGAGATTCGGCTGAATGCCGACGACGCAATGCTTGCAGAACGAATCCATGACGTCGCTCAGAATGCGGATAGACTGCACCATGTTGTAGGCGATTACCGGCATGAACACGTTGAGCTCAAAGTTGCCCTGGCTGGCAGCAATGCCGACGGTCGCGTCGTTGCCCATGACCTGTACGGCTACCATGGTCATAGCTTCGCACTGCGTCGGGTTTACCTTCGACGGCATGATGGAGCTGCCCGGTTCATTTTCCGGAATGGTGATTTCGCCGATGCCGCAGCGGGGGCCAGAC
>USGG01000057.1 GCA_900554215.1 uncultured Megasphaera sp. | reverse complement strand
AAGACTGACCAAAAGACTGACCAAAAGACTGACCAAAAGACTGACCAAAAGACTGAAAGCAACCCTATACTAACAGACAATGAAACGGCTATTTGGCAAATATTGCAGCAAAATCCAAGTTGTACGCAGAAGGAAATGGCCGGGATCCTGCGATGGAAGCCGGGAAAAATTAAATACCATATCCGCAATTTGCAGGCAAAAGGCCGAATCATACGGGTTGGGTCCCATAGGAAGGGATATTGGCAGCTCGTTCAGCCAGAAAAATGATGAATGTTCCCGATTCAAAATGAAGATGCTGGCGATGCCGTTTACATTTTAGACTATACGCACAACGCTCCAGCTTTATAACGAGAAACGCCCCGTGTCAGCAGTATGACTGATACAGGGCGTTTTGTCATTTCTTCGTATTGGACAGTACGATGGCGGCGACCATGAGGACGCTGCCCAAGCATTCCTGGAGGCTGACGCCGTGGTTGTAGAACCAAACGGCCAAGAGAAAGCCGAAGACGGCTTCCATGGAAATGATGAGCGAGGCGTGGGCGTCGCTCGTGTGCTGCTGGGCGATGTTTTGGGCCGAGAAGGCGAAGACCGTATTCAGAAGGACGAGGTAGGCGATGCCGATCAGGGCGTTTTCACCGGCGCAGACCAGGGCGTCGGGCAGGCCGGAAAAGGGCAGGGCCAGCAGCCCCGGCGTCAATAGCTGAAAGAAGGTCATGGAAAACATGTCGGCTCCCTTGACGAAGTTGCCGACGTATACGATTTGAATCGAAAAGCAGATGGCCGCCATGAGGGACAGGACGTCGCCCAAGGTAGGCGTCAGATTTCCCGGCTTCAGGCACAGCAGGGCCAGGCCGGTTACGGCCAGCAGGGCGCAGCCGACGTCGCGGCGGCGCAGGGGATTGTGAGCCAGGGCGACGGACAGAAAGGGGACGAAAACGGCGTAGGATGTGACGAGGAAGGAATGGCGCTCTACCGTCGTCAGGGCCAGGCCGTTGAGCTGGAAGATAAAGGCGATGAACTGAATGGCGCCGATAATGACGCCGTATCGTATTTCGCGCCCCGTGCCGCGGAGAATTTTCTTATGGAAAATCAAGAACATGACGGCGGCGGACAGGAGGAAGCGGGAGCTCATGACGCCGAAGGCCGACAGGGAGGACAAGGCTTCTTTCGATGCGATAAAGCCGCCGCCCCAGATGACGGCGACGAGGAGAAGGGCAAGGTCTGCGGCGACCATTCTAAGCCGCGGCGTACGGGACAGGTTCATGAAAACACCTCGGTATCAATGTGGCTGAAGACGCGGCGAAGGCGTCTCGACTAATTACTGTATTATAACAAGTTTTTGCCATGCTTAAAAGGCAGGGCGAGACATGTGTCCAAAGTATTTGCCAGCCGGGGCCTTTCTTTTTATAATGAAAGACATGAAAATGAGGGCGCCGCAGCAGGCGCACTATAGAAAGGGAGAATATACGATGAAACGCGTACTGATTATTACCTCGAGCCTGCGGGCTCACAGCAATTCCGACGCCCTGGCCGAGGCCTTTGCCCGCGGGGCGAAGGACGGCGGCTGCGACGTGACCTGCGTCAGCCTGAAAGGGAAGGACATCGCCTTCTGCCGGGGCTGCCTGGCCTGTCAGGACACCCAGGCCTGCGTCATAGCCGACGACGCTGCGCCCATTTCCGAAGCGATGAAAGAGGCCGACGTCATCGCCTTCGCTACGCCTGTGTACTATTACGGCCTGGCAGGACAGCTCAAGACCCTGCTGGACCGGGCCAACTGCCTGTTCCCGTCGGATTACCGGTTCCGGGACATTTATCTGCTGGCTTCGGCGGCTGAAGACGAGGCGACGACGATGGACGGGCCCGTCCGCGGCATACAGGGCTGGATAGACTGCTTTGAAAAGGCCCGGCTGGCCGGCACGGTCTTTGCCGGCGGCGTAAACGACGGCGGCGACATCGAAGGCCATCCGTCGCTGCAGCGGGCCTACGAACTGGGAAAAGAAATCTAAAAAAAGAGTTGAAATCGCCGTTTTTTGGTGATATAATTAAAAAGCTTGAATCGTGTCAAGCTCCTAACCCTTCTGCGGGAAGGGTCATATGTCCAAAAGAGGAGGTGATTTCGTGAACAAGTACGAAGTCATATTTATTGCAAAGCCGCTTGAAGAAGCAGAAGTAGATCCGATCGTCGAATTCGTGTCCAATTTGCTTACGAAAAACAGCTGCAATATCGAAAAGGTAGATCGCTGGGGCAAACGCCACTTAGCTTACCCGGTCAAGAAACAGGCCGACGGCTACTATGTGTTGATCAACTTTGAAGCAGATCCTGCTACGATCAAAGAAATCGACCGCGTTTTGAAAATCCGCGACGAAGTCCTGAAACACTTGATCGTCAAGATCGACGAATAACCGGAGGCGCGAAGGTATGAATTCAGTACAGTTATTAGGCAATTTGGCCCGTGACCCGGAAATCCGTTTTACGAAGACGGGCAGAGCCGTAGCCATGTTTACCGTCGCCTGCACTCGCACGTACGTGCCGATGGGCAGCACGGAACAGAGAGAATTAACTGATTTTATTCCTTGTGTTGCTTGGGGTAATTTGGCGGAAAGCTGCGGCAACAACTTAGCAAAAGGCAGCCGCGTGTTCGTTCAGGGCCGTATTTCCGTGCGTTCCTATGAAACGCCGGACGGTCAGAAACGGTACCGCACCGAAGTCGTTTGCGATCTCGTTGCCCAGGCCTTGGGAAGCGATCACCAGCAGATGCCTGTTCATCAGGCCGCTCCCGTACAGTCCAGACCGGCCGCTCCCGGCGCAGGTTTCGGCAGCATGGGTTCCGACGCTGTTGACGAAGAAATCCCATTCTAAAGTCAAACAAAGCCCTTCTTAATTTTTGAAGGAGGATACATAGATGAGAAGAGAACGCTCGAGAAAACCGAGAAGAAAAGTTTGCAGCTTCTGCGTAGATCATGCTGAACAGATCGACTACAAAGACATTGCAAAACTTCGCCGTTTCACAACAGAACGCGGCAAAATCCTGCCGCGCCGCATTTCCGGCGTTTGCGCAAAACATCAGCGCAAACTGACTGTTGCAATCAAACGGGCAAGAGCTATCGCTCTGCTTCCGTACACGGCAGAATAATACACCATGACATGAACTGTCCTGTAAGATTGTCTTGCAGGACAGTTTTTTTGTGCCTATCCTGCGGCAGATGCAAGGGGCGAAATATGGTATAATTGGAAGCATACCTGCGAAAGAGAAAGGGAGGAGCCGCTCGTGTCGATGCTGGAAGAAATACTGTTTTTGCTTGTCCTGTTTGGGGCGAACGTCATTCAGGGGATTACGGGCTTTGCCGGGACGCTCCTGGCGATGCCGGCGTCGATTCTGCTCATCGGGCCGGATAAGGCCAAGGCCATTTTGAATATCATGGCCGTGTTGTCGTGCAGCATCATCGTTGTCCAGTCCCTGCGGTATGTCGACGTCCGGGAGCTGCTGAAAATCATCGCGGCGATGCTGGTTGGCATGGCCGCCGGCATGTATGCATACGCTGCCTGCCCCCTGTCCTATCTGATTCCCGTGTACGGAGCCTTCGTAATGGCCGTCGGGGCGAGGAATCTGTACGCGAAAAAAGCCCCTTCCTTCTCGCGGAAAGGGGCTTGGGCCGTTCTCCTGGGAGCCGGCGTCGTCCACGGCATGTTCGTGTCCGGCGGAGCCCTCCTCGTCGTGTACGCGGCGGCGACGTTCCGGGACAAAGAGGTGTTCCGCAGCACCTTGGCCGCCGTGTGGGTCATTCTCAACGGACTGCTCATGGGCAAGGATTTTTTCAGCGGCGTGTACGACGGCGACGTCGTCTTTCTCACGGCGGTCAGCGTCGTCCCCCTGGCGGCGGCTATTTACGTCGGCACGGCGATTCACCGCCGCATCAACCAGGCCCTGTTCATGAAGCTGTCCTACGTCCTGCTGATCCTGTCGGGAGCCATGCTCGTCCTTTAGCGGCGCAGAATTTTTTCGATGCCTTCAATAGACGTAACGAAATTTGCCTTTTCACGGCCGGCTTGATTGAGAAAGCCGGCCTTTACCATGTGGTCGAATAATTTCTCTAAGTGGTCGTAGCAGCCATGGATGTTGTACAGCATACAGGGCTTGGCGTGGCGTCCCAGGCGGGCCGCCGAGATGGCTTCGGCGATTTCTTCCAGCGTGCCGGCCCCGCCAGGCAGGGCGATGAAGGCGTCTCCCATTTGGAGCATGGTGTCCTTGCGCTGGCTCATCGTGTCTACCGTAATGAGCTGAGTCAGGCCCGTGTGGACCTCTTCGGCTGTCTTGAGAAACTCCGGGATGACGCCGATGGCCTTGCCGCCGTTAGCTAAAACGGCGTTTGCCAGCTTTCCCATCAGGCCGGTCCGGCCGCCGCCGTATACCAGCGTAATGTCATGGGCGGCCAGCCATTGGCCCAATTCCGACGCCTTTTGTTCATAAATCGGTTCGCTGCCGGCGCTGGCGCCGCAGTAGACGGTAATATTCACGAGTGTGTCCTCCTGTCTTTGTCTTTTCTTTATTATACAGCAATATGCCTTCGGCGGCCTGCGGCTTTTGTAATCCCTTGGCGAAATATACGTAATATTTTAGTCAGAGCCTTGGAAAGAGCCGCTGTTTTTTTGTGATTTTCGTTGTATTCCAGAAAGGGCAGGCGTATAATGTGATGTTGCAAGAGGTAACAAAAGGAGTTGACCTGAATTGAAAGCAACTACATGTATCGCCTGCGCGGTCTGCGCCTTAGGCCTGACGGCGCCGTGTCTGGCTGAAGAACCGCTGCCGGCAGCGGCTGTCGCCGTCGTATCGGTCCAGCCGGCGCAGGATGAGTCGGCTGAGTCGTGGCTCGAACCGGCTGCCGGCGAATGGTACGACCTAAAGGGCGAATTGGCTATGACAATCAGCGGCAGTACGATTAACGGCTGCCCCGTCACGGCGGCAGGAAACTGTACGTATGGATATCCCCGCACGGGCCATTTCACGATTTCCGAAAGCCAGGGGACGAGAGCCCTGACGCTGGATTTGCTGGGCCATAAATCCCACCAGTATCTCATCGTCGACGGCAAGACGGCACTGCGCCGTTCCATTCATCCCGAATACAGCGAATCGGTCGGCGGCATATACCTGGGCATGACGAGAGACGACGTGACGGCGAAATACGGCTATCCCAACGAAATCACGGCCGATCAGGGCATGGAGCACTGGTCGTACGGCCTTCGCCGCATGGATGTATTTTTCCAGGGCGGCATCGTCATGGCCGTCCGCCTGTATAAAGGCAGCGATATCAAATTTGATAAGTCCGGACTGGGAGCCGACGCGGCCATGGCAGCCTATGCCGAAGCGTATAAGCTTGCCGCAGTGCCGGTTATTCCGGCGGAAGACGGCGTCCTGTCGCCGGCCTACGACTTGCCTCAGGGCGAAAAATTCCACGTCAGCCAGCGCTACGTCCAGCTGTCCGTGGACTGATGAAAATATATCATAAACGCAGGTTCTTTACTCCGTTTCGCGGGGCAAAGGGCTTGCGTTATTTTTGTATGGAATGCTCCATGGCGAAATTGACCAAAATTTGTCCTGCCCGGCGAATGCGCTGCCGGCGTATGACGGTGTAGCCTCGCCTTTCGAAAAAGGGACGGGCCGTCAGGGAGGCATCGGTGCGAATCTGCGTATAGCCTTCGGCGGCGGCGCGCCCTTCGATGCGTTCCGCCAGGGCCTTGGCGACGCCGCGCCGCTGGTAGTCTTTGTGGACATACAGGCAATCGAAGTACTCGCCGTCCCGGTTCGCGAAGCCGACGATGCGGCCGTCCTGCACGGCGACCCACGTGTCTTCCCCTTTTAAGAGGCTCTGCCAGCGGGAGAGGTCCGGCTCCTTCGGGGCCCAAGCGTCGGCCTGCTCCGGCGTGTAATCCTTGAGGTTTACGCAGTGGATCGTGTCGTAAAACAGGGATACGACGGCCTGCAAATCTCCTTCTTCATAGGGGCGCAGGCAGAGCTGCGCTGCTGATGGTTTCATATCCTCTCCTTATCCCGTGACGGCCAGCATGTTGTAGAGCTTTAAAATGCGGATGTCTTCCTTTGAAATATGCAGTGCTTTGATAAAATCGGCTGTTTCGGCAGCCGGTTTTTTCGTAATCAGGGCCTTGGCGGCAATGGGCATGAAGGGCCGCGACGACAAGCCGTAGTTTAAGACCCATTTGTACGGGGCGTCTAAATACGAGGCCAGCATGTTGATGGTGTACTGCTCCATGGGCGTGTCCCTGTTCTGAAAGACAAGGCGCGTCAAGGCGTCGTAGTGGACCATGCGGCCTGTGTAGGTGTTTTCGCAGTGCTGATACTGGGCGACGTCGTCATAGGTCATGTACATCATGACCTTGTACGTGTTATCGGCCTGCTTTCCGCCGATTTCGATGAGGCTCCGCGACAGGCTGTTGTTGCGCCCGTCGAAGGTGTACATGTACAGGCGGCGTATTCCCTGGAAAAAGGAGGGGACGGCGTCTTCCTGGCGGACCGGTTCCGGATCGGGCGCGTAATACAGGAGCTGCTCCGGCGAAACGCCTAAGGCCGCGGCGATGTCGTATAAGGTGTCGACGTCTAAGGAAATCTGCCCCTTTTCATATTTGGAAACGGTGGCCTTGCTCTTGCAGATAGCGTCGCCGAGTTCCTGTACGGTCCAACCCTTCTTTTTTCTGAAAATATTAATTTTTTTTCCTATTTCCTCGCTTATGCGCATGATGCTCACCTGTTTCTTATCAATCTTTCTGGAATCGGAAATACGAGGTTATATACATAGTATAAGAAAAAAATCGGCGATTTTCTACTATAAGGAAACAAATTTAGAAATATTGTTTCGTTTTGCGAGAAAGGTCCTGCTTTGACGAGGGACGTCTTCTTTGGTATGCTGTGTACATAACGAAACGCATACTGATGAAGGAGATGACTGCCATGACTTACGATTTTGATGAAATCATCGACCGCCGCCATACGAACGCCCTCAACACGGACGGCTTTCGCGGCTATATTTTCCACGCTGGACCGGAGAAAAAATTTCCCTTCGCTGACGACGAATTCGTCCGCATGTGGGTGGCTGACATGGAATTTGCCACGCCGCCGGAAATCTGCCAGGCCATGAAGGACCGCATCGACCGCCGCATTTTCGGCTATACCCTGCTGTGCGACGATTCCTACTACGACGTCTTCGCCGGCTGGTGCCAAAAGATGTACGGCTGGACCTTCCCCAAAGAAGAGCTCGTTTTTTCTCCGGGCATCATTCCGGCCCTGTATGAGCTCGTCGAAGACCTCGTCAAGGACACGGAAAAAATCCTCATGGTATCGCCGGCGTACGGCTTTTTCCAGCACGCCGCCGAATACGCCGACCGGACCTACGTATGCTCGCCCTTAGTATACGATAAGGGCAAATTTTCCATCGACTTCGACGACTTCGAAGCGAAGGCCGCCGATCCGCACATGAAACTGGTCATCTGGTGCAATCCTCACAACCCGACGGGCCGCATCTGGACGGAAGAGGAGCTGCGGCGCGTCGCGGCCATCGTCGAAAAGTATAACCTCTGGATTATCAGCGACGAAATTCACTGCGATCTCCTGCGCTGCGGCAAGATCCACACGCCGATGGGCAAAATCATGGCGGATTACCCCAAGCTCGTGACCTGCATGTCGGCCAGCAAGACCTTCAACATGGCCGGCCTCATGTTCTCGGACATCATCATCCGCGATGCCGAGCTGCGGCGCCATTTTACGGCCCGCGATAAGACGGTGGGATTCATCAATCCCTTGTCCCTCGAAGCCCACAAGGCGGCGTACCTCTACTGCGGCGACTGGCTCGACCAGCTTCGGGTATATCTGGACGGCAACTTCCAGTTCGTCAAGGACTACGCAGCGGAGCACCTGCCGAAGATCGCCTTTGAAATTCCCGACGCGACGTACCTGGCCTGGATGGACATGAGCCCCTATCTCGGCGACGTGGAAAATATCCCCGATTTCTTTGCCAACGAAGCAGGCGTCCTCCTCGAAGGCGGCGACAGCCTGTTCGTCGGCAACGCCAAGGGCTTTATCCGCCTGAATCTGGCCATGCCCCGCTCGATTATCGCCGAAGGCATGAAGCGGATGGACGAAGCGATTCAGAAGCATTGCTTACTGTCAAAATAGGTTAGATATTAGGATACAGAAATTCCCAGTCTATGCAGCACACAAAGGCGGTTAGACTGGGGATTTTTGTTGCAAAGGGAGATAGTAAGATTCGTATTTTATGCAGTGCCTTGCACTGTCGTCACTATCAGAATTATACTATAATATATCTTAAAAATTCTGACCAATACGAAAAGGACGACGTGCAATGAATCTTTCCTTAAATCCGTCTGCAGCGGAAGGGTACCGCTCCCAGTCTCAGATTGCTCGGGTACTCACAGAATCATGGGTTCGGGATAATTTGTTTTGTCCTCGCTGCGGAAACCAACATATTGAAAAATTTCCAAACAATCAGCCTGTCGCCGATTTTTTCTGCCCTAACTGCGGTGAACAATATGAGCTGAAAAGCCGAAAGGGAAATCTGACATCAAAGATAACAGATGGGGCATATCATACGATGCTCGAACGGATTACCAGCAACGAGAATCCCGATTTCTTATTTCTGGGGTACGATTTGTCTGCTATGCAGGTTGTAGATCTAATGATTATTCCTAAATACTTTTTTGTTCCGGCAATCATTGAAAAGCGAAAACCGCTCGGTCCCAATGCCCGCAGAGCCGGATGGATCGGCTGCAATATTTTACTGGAACAGATTCCTGTCCAAGGGCGTATTCCCATTGTCACGAATCACGTTGAAACGCCTCCGCAGGAAGTCATCGCACAGGTTCAGCGAAGCAACTCCTTGAAAAAAGGCGATATAGCGTCGCGTAGCTGGCTTATGGACGTGCTCTCCTGTGTCAATGCTCTGCCGGGAGAATGTTTTACATTAGCAAATATATATGCCTTTGAGCAAACACTCGCGAAAAAGCATCAGAATAATCACACCATCAAGGCGAAAATTCGCCAGCAGCTGCAATTTTTGCGCGATAAAGGGTATATAGAATTTCTTGGAAACGGGCAGTATAAAAAAATCGGCTAACTGCACAGTGGATTCGGATACATAAAAAGAAATCCATGATACGATACATTGATTTGTTGCAAATCTGTCCTTTGACACTGTCGATATTTGACGTGTTTTCGCAAATTCAGTATAATGGAGGCATGCCGAGGCAGGTGCGCCCTTGTTGGGAACCGAATCGGTGTACCGGGCTGATACCGGTTATTTTTTTGCAGTTTTGATGACGTATTTGATGCGAATTTGTGAGGAGTCTTTATGTATACAGTAACGAAACGGCTGGAAATTGCGGCGGCTCACCGCCTGAGCCTGAATTATGAAAGCCAGTGCGAAAACCTGCACGGCCACAACTGGATTATCTACGTGACGTGCCGGCGGGAAGAGCTGAATGAAAACGGCATGGTCGTCGATTTCAAGGACATATCCAATATCGTGAAGGGAAAGCTGGATCATGCCTATCTGAACGACGTGATTCCCGGCAATCCGACGGCGGAAAACATCGCCAAGTGGATCTGCGATTCCATCCCCTTTTGCGTCAAGGTGAGCGTACAGGAGTCGGAAGGGAACGTGGCGACGTATGAAGTATAAGTTTCCCGTCGTAGAAATCTTCGACAGCATCGAGGGAGAAGGAAAGCGAACAGGCTACATGAGTACTTTTATCCGCTTCGCCGGCTGCAACCTCCGCTGCTCGTACTGCGATACGGCCTACGCCTTGTTGGCAGACGATGCGGCGGCGGAATATACGGCGGACGAATTGGCGCAGATTGTATTGGATAAGCCCTGGAGCCGCGCGACCCTGACGGGCGGAGAGCCTATGCTGCAGCCCCTGCAGGAGCTGACGGAACGGCTTTGCTGCGGCGGCTGCGAGGTCAATATCGAGACGAACGGCGCCGTACTGCTGCCTTCCCGCCGGCCTGAGGGCTTGTTTTATACGATGGACTGGAAATCCCCCTCGTCGGGCATGCGCGAGGCCATGAAGCTGGAAAACCTGCAGGAACGGCTGACGCCTGCCGACGTCGTCAAGTTCGTCGTCGCGACGAAGGACGATTTGGACGACATGGCCTATACGATTTCCCATTTGCTGCCGGCGGCGCGGCCCCTGCTGTACGTATCGCCTGTGTGGGGCGAAATCGAGGCGGCGGCCCTCGTCGATTTCGTCAAGGAACGGGGCCTGGACGACGTGTGCGTGCAGGTGCAGCTCCATAAAATCATCTACGATCCGGAGGCCAGAGGCGTATAATGGACAGAGAAAAATTAAAGCAGGCGGCGGCGCTGATTTTGGAAGCCGTCGGGCAGGACGGCCGCGACGGGACGAAGGAGACGCCGGAGCGGTTTGCCAAGATGATGGAAGAACGGCTGGCCTACGCCGGCGTTTCCAACGAAGAAATCGCTAGGGAATTCGGCAAGGTGTTTCCCTGCGATGACGGCAATATGGTCGTCGTCAAGGACATCGACGTGTTCAGCTTTTGCGAGCATCACATTGCCCTCATGTACGATATGAAAATCGCTATCGGCTATATTCCGAAGGGCTGCGTTATCGGCTTGTCGAAGCTGGCCCGCATCGCCGACGCCGTCTGCCGGCGCCTTCAGCTTCAGGAGCGCATCGGCGCCGATATATACGACGTGCTGCGGCGCATCGTCAAGACCGACGACATTATCGTCTGCATTCAGGGCGAGCATTCCTGCATGACGGCCCGGGGCATCAAGAAGCCGGGCTCCCAGACGCGGACCTTGTACGCCGGCGGCGTCTTTGACGATCCTCTGCGGCGAAACGAATTTTTTAACCTCATACGGTAATGCATACAGGCTCCCCATCAGACAGCATATCCGTCTGATGGGGAGCCTGACGTCGTTTGGGCCTTATGGAAGGATTTGGATTGTGTCTTGCAGTTCTTTTTCTAATTTCAGGCGGTGGGCTTTTTCATATAAGCCGGTCATGCTGCCGTCGTGGAGGAAGATGACCTGCCGCCCTAATTTGATTTTCTTTTCCTTGATCATGTCGAGGACGGCGGCGAAGGCCTTGCCGGAGCTCGTCGGGTCGAGGAGAATCCCCTCGTGGCCGGCCATGAGGCGGACGGCGTCGCGGACATGGCGGTCCGGCTCGCCGTATCCCTTGCGGATATAGGCCGTCTCGATGTGCATGTCACTGTCGTCGAAATCGAAGCCGTACGTTTCCTTTACCTGCCGGAAGTAGTCGCCCAGGCGGTCTTCGTCGAGGGGCTTGACGGCGATGCCGACGGGCTTTAAGGACGAGGCGGCGGCTTTCAGGCCGCAGTATAAGCCGACGTACGTGCCCAGCGTCGTCACGGGGACGTAGACCGTCGCTCCCTGCAGGTACTGTTCCTGGGCCTGCTTATCCAGCTCGGCGGCGCAGTCGTAATAGCCCAGCATGCCCGTCGCGTCGCTGCCGCCCATGGGAATGAAATACAGGCGATGGCCCTGGGCGATTTCCTGTTCCATGACGGTCTTTGCCGTTTCTTCCAGCTGGACGGCTTCAGGGCGGCCGTCGTCCTTTTTGATGACGGTGCGGGCGCCGAACAGGCTGCTGAGGAGCAGGTTGCCGCTCAGCTCGCCGTCGTAATGGCCGACGGAAATGACGATGCTGCGCAGGCCGTATTTTGCCGCGGCAGCCGCCGTGAGACGGCAGTGGTCGGAGCGGATGTCGCCGACGGTGACGACGGTGTCGGACTGGGAATTGACGGCGTCGAACAGCAGGTATTCCAGTTTCCGCAGCATGCCGCCGCTTCCGCCGAAGGGCGTCACGTCATCGCGCTTTATGTAAAGTTCCCGGAAGAGCTCCTGGGACAAGCCCGAAAGGTACTGCAGCGGCGTCGGATGCTCGTCCAGAAGGGTCAGTTTCGGTCGTAATGTGTTCATGATCAGGCCTCCTTTTTCTTCTACGCTTAATAGTACCATAGATAAAATGGGGAGAAAAGAGGAAACCACGGGCCCCGCCTGCGGAATATGCGGCGGGGCCCGTGGTTGGGGAAGCGATATGAGTCGCGGCGGCTGGCGTCAGATTGACAGGCGCTGCCACCGGCGGTCGGTTATAAGCCGGGCAGTACGACTACCATGATGTGCGAAATGATGTAGTAGGAAATGGCCCCCATGATGGCCGTGCAGGGAATGGTCATGACCCAGGCCGTGACCATTTGACGGGCTACGTTCCAGTGGACGGCTTTGGCCCGCTGGGCTGCGCCGACGCCCATGATGGAGCCGGAGACGACGTGAGTCGTCGAGACGGGCAGGTGGAGCATCGTCGCCGAGAAGATGACGACGGCCGAGTTCAAGTCGGCGGCAAAGCCGTGGATGGGGTGCATCTTGAAGATCTTGCCGCCGACGGTGCGGATGATTTTCCAGCCGCCGACGCTGGTGCCGAGAGCCATGGCCAGGGCGCAGAGGAACTTGACCATCGTCGGGACTTCCAGCGTGTCGATGACGCCGCCCGACAAGAGGGCCAGGGTGATGATGCCCATGGACTTCTGGGCGTCGTTGGAGCCGTGGGAGAAGGCCATGAGGGCCGCTGAGACGACCTGCAGCCTGTTGGCCGTCATGTTGATCTTAGCCGGCTTGAAGTTGCGGCAGACGACGAACAGGATGTTCATGATGATATAGCCGACGACGATAGCCGTAACGGGCGACAGGATGAGGGACAGGAAAATCTTGATGATGCCCCAGTCGTTGAGGGCCGCCGTGCCGACGGAAAAGGCGACGGCGCCGATCATGCCGCCGATGAGGGCGTGGGACGAGCTGGAGGGCATGCCGAACCACCAGGTCAACAGGTTCCAGACGATAGCGCCGACGAGGCCGGCGACGATGACCAGCTCGTTGATCATGGCCGGCGACGTGACGATGTCGCCGCCGATGGTCTTGGCGACGCCCGTAGAAATCATGGCGCCGACGAAGTTTAAAAAGGCCGACCCCATGATGG
>USGG01000056.1 GCA_900554215.1 uncultured Megasphaera sp. | reverse complement strand
GTTCTTGAAATCAAGGAACAAAGGTACAAATAATGCCCTATATCTTCATAAGATTTGAGTTAAGAAAATAATATTGTGCTTTTTTAGGAGCATATTTCGGGCGGAAACATTAATTTTGCAACATTTATGGAAGGATATGAATATGCAGGAAACAGAATATATTAATGTGTATGGTGCGCGCGTACATAATTTGAAGGATATTGATGCCGAGATTCCCCGTAATAGCTTGACTGTGATTACCGGATTGAGTGGTAGTGGAAAATCTTCTTTAGCCTTCGATACGATTTTTGCCGAAGGACAGCGCCGCTATATCGAAACTTTTTCAGCGTATGCCCGCAACTTTTTGGGTAATCTGGAGCGTCCGGATGTTGATAAAATAACCGGTTTGAGCCCGGTGATCTCTATTGAACAGAAAACGACGAATAAAAATCCGCGTTCTACGGTAGGAACTACTACTGAGATATACGATTATCTCCGTCTGCTTTATGCTCGTGCGGGAGTGGCTTATTCGTATCTGTCCGGTGAAGAAATGGTGAAATATACCGAGGAGCAGATTCTCGGTCTGATTCTGAAAGATTATAAAGGAAAGAAAATCTATTTGTTGGCTCCCTTGATTCGTACACGTAAAGGACATTATAGGGAGCTTTTTGAGCAAATACGTAAAAAAGGATATCTCTATGTTCGGGTAGACGGTGAAGTGCGTGAAATTACTCATGGTATGAAACTCGACCGTTACAAGAATCACGATATAGAGGTAGTAATAGATAAGTTGGTCGTTACCGAAAAAGATGATAGAAGACTGAAACAGAGTGTAGCGACGGCTATGCGTCAGGGAGACGGCTTGTTGTGAAACCCTTATATTTGGAAATGAACGCTTTTGGCCCTTACGCCGGGCGGCAGGTTATCGATTTCCGCCGGCTGGAAGAGCACAAGCTGTTTTTGATATACGGTCCGACCGGCGCCGGCAAGACGACGGTACTGGACGCGATGTGCTATGCCCTGTACGGCGAAACGAGCGGCAATCGCCGCTCCGGCGCTCATATGCGCAGCGAATATGCCTCGCCGAAAGAAGAGACGTACGTTGTCTTCGCTTTTGCCATCGGGCCGGCACGGTACTGCGTCGAGAGGAAGCCGGAGCAGCAGATCGCTAAAAAACGCGGCACAGGGCTAAAGAAAGCGGCGGCAGCGGCCGCCTTATACGCCGTGGACGAAAATGACCAAAAGACGGTGGTCATTGCGACGAAAAAAGTCGGCGAAGAAGTGGAACGGCTACTGGGCTTTAAGGCCGAGCAGTTCCGGCAGGTCGTCTTACTGCCCCAGGGAGATTTCCGCCGCTTGCTGCTGGCCAGCTCGGCGGACCGTCAGCAGATCATGCAGACCTTGTTTCATACCCAGCGCTATGCTCGCCTGCAGGAATTGGCGAAAGAAAAATACGATGGCATCTTGGCGCAGTATGATTCGCGCAAGGAGCGCATCGCGCAGCTTTTGCAGAGTCTGGGTGCCGGCGACGCAACGGCGCTGACCGCTATGGAGCAGGCGGCGGACGAGGAATGGCGGCTGCGGCAGCGCGAATTGGACGCGGCCATAGCCGACCGCGACGCCTATCAGAAGACGGCGCAGGACGCCCAGGTATTATACAGCCATTGGCAGAATTTAAAGGAAAGCCGCCGGATGCGGGAACAGCTGCGGCAGAAGGAAGGGGCGATGGCTGAGAAGCAGGCCTATATCGACGTGCTGCGCCGGGCGCAGCTGCTGGCAGAGCCGTGTCGTCAGCTCGACGATATCCAGTCCCAGGGTGTCGCTGCCGGCAAAAAAGCCGGCGAAGCTGCCGTTCAGGCCGAACGGGCGATGCAGCGACTTCAAGCCGTGCGCAAAGAGGCTGAAGCGCTGCAGGCGCAGGGCGAGGCTCATGACTCCGACGCAGCGCAGCTCGTACTGCTGCAGAATATGGCGGAAAAAGCCGAGCAGTATGGAGAACTGTGCCGCAGAGCCCAGGAGCTGGCGGACCAGCGCCGGAAAGCCGACGAGACATTGGCGGCACTGCAGCAGGAACGAATCGCCTTGCAGGCCCGAATTGACGCCGGACGTGCGGAAGTGGCCGGACAACCAGAACTGGCTGCGGCATGGGAACAGGCTAAAGGACAGGCCGCCTCCTGGGAAGAACGGCTGAACCGGGAATCGGCGATAGAAGCGTTGGCCGAGGAGATCGCGCGGCGAGATAAAGAGTGTCGGACCGCCGAGGACGTTTGCAGCCAGGCTGCCGCCGGGGCAGCACAGGCGCGCTTGGATTACGAAGGCGTACAAGCTTTGTTTTTACAGGGGCAAGCCGCTTTGCTAGCTAAGGAGCTGAAGACAGGGGAGCCTTGCCCCGTTTGCGGCGCGACAGATCATCCCATGCCGGCTCCTTTGCCGGCCCATATGCCGCGAAAAGAGGATGTGGAAGCGCGGAAACGGCAAGCTCAGCAGCGCGACGAGGAACGCCGGCAGGCTGAACTGGCGCTCCAGCGTATGCAGGCGGAGTTTCAGAGCTTGAAACGGCAGCGCGACGACCTGCGCGTCCAGTATCCTTTTGAATATACGTCCGCCCAGTGGCGGGCACGGCTGGACGAGCAGAAGCAGAAAGTTCTTCGCCTGGGCGAAGAAGTCGCCCAGGCAGAACGGACGAGAGCCGCCGTGACGCAATGGGAGACGAAGCAAAAGGAAGAACTGCAGAACGAAGAACAGGCCCGTCAGCAGGCGGAAGCGGCCCGACTCGCCGCCGCGCAGAGCCAGTCGGCGAAGGAACAGGCCGAAGCGGACGTGCCGGCAGAATACCGGAACGCTGCTGTGCTGACGCAGCATATAGCCGAGCTGCGCCGGCGCATTAAAGCATATGAAGAGCAGGCAGAACGAAGCCGAAAAGCCGTCGTAGACGCCGAAAAGGACGCTGCGCGCTGGTCGGAGCAGATACGCCTGCTGCAGGAACAGGTGACGGCGCTGCGAAGGCAATATAAAGAGTACGCTGCTGCGTTAAAGGAACGGGTTCGTCAGGCTGGCATCGAAAGTTTGCAGCGATGTCGTGAACTGCAGCCCTTCGTAGGCTCTATCGACGTAGAGCAGCAGGCCGTCGACGAGTATAACCGGGACGTACAGCAGACCCAGGGCCGGATATTGCAGGAAGAAAAGGCCGTCGGTTCGCAGCCGGAGCCGGATATGACAGTATATAAAGCGCAGCTTGACGAAAAAAACAAGCGGTGCCAGCAAATATCGGAAGCCTGTGCCGCCGCGGCGATACGCTGTCAGGAGCTGTGCCGGGGACGGGAGCAGATTGCCGCCTGGCAGGGCGAACAAGCGGAGCTGTCAGCTCAGTATGAAGCTGTCGGTTCCATATATGAGCTGATTTCCGGTCAGCATACGGGCGTCAACTTCGAGCGGTATGTGCTGGGAGCCCTTCTCGACGAAGTTTTGACGGCAGCCAACGCCCGACTCGATTTGATGAGCCGCCGGCGGTATGAACTGCAGCGCTCCCGCTCCTGGGACGATAAACGCGTGCGGCGCGTCGGCCTGGACATCGAAGTTTTCGACAACTATACGGGATACGCCCGGCCGGCCAATACGCTCTCCGGAGGCGAGACCTTTTTGGCTTCCCTGGCCCTGGCCTTGGGACTGGCCGACGTGGTTCAGGCCTATTCTGGAGGCATTCACCTCGATACGATATTTATTGACGAAGGATTCGGCACTCTCGACGGAGAAACGCTGGATTTCGCCTTAAAGGCTTTGATGGAACTCAAGCAGGGCGGCCGTCTCGTCGGCATCATCTCCCACGTGCCGGAGCTGAGAGAGCGCATTGACGCGCGCCTGGCCGTCCATAAGACCGACAGGGGCAGTACGGCCGATTTCGAATTGCCGTAATTCGTAAAAATTATTTGAATCCCTTTCCAAATGGTAATATAATGAAACCTAATAACGCTATGATACAGGAGGGGATAGCAGGATGTCTATTCAAAAGGTAAGGGAGTATTTTGCCCAGTGGGGAATGGCCGACCGCGTATTGGAACTGGATCAATCCAGCGCGACTGTCGACGAAGCGGCGGCGGCCCTTCATACGGAAGGCAAGCGCATCGCCAAATCCATGTCGTTTTTATTGGATGAAGGGCCGATTTTGGTATTATTCGCCGGCGACGCCCGCGTGGACAATCATAAATTTAAGGCGCGCTTCCATAAAAAGGCGACGATGATCAAGCATGACGACGTAGAACGACTGATCGGCCATCCTGTCGGCGGCGTCTGCCCCTTTGCCGTCAATCCCGGCGTGACCGTATATCTGGACGAATCGCTGAAACGGTTTGAAACGGTCTTTCCGGCCTGCGGCAGCGGCAACAGCGCCATTGAACTGACACTGCCGGAATTAGAACGATACGCTCGGTCTCAGGGCTGGGTTGACGTTTCCAAGGGATGGCAGGAAGAAGCATAAGGAGGAACATACGCATGCAGTTTACATTCAGACATACTAATTTCAACGTGCTGGATTTACAGCGCAGCCTGGCGTTTTACAAAGAAGCGTTAGGACTTACGGAAGTACGCCGTATCGAAAAGCCCGATTTTACGATCGTATATCTCGGCGACGGCACGACGGATTTCCAGCTTGAGCTGACGTGGCTCAAAGACCGAAAAGAGCCGTATAATCTCGGCGAAAATGAATTTCACACAGCCTTTTCCGTCAAAGATATGGACGCAGCTTTGGCCAAGCATAAAGAAATGGGCTGCGTCGTCTATGAAAATCCGGCTATGGGCATTTATTTTATCGTTGACCCCGACGGCTATTGGCTGGAAGTCGTTCCGGAACGATAAGCCGTGAAGAAGGAATACGCTCAGCGGACGGCGCTGCTGCTGGGATGGGATAAGGTAGAAGTCTTGGCGGGCAAAACCGTGCTGGTCTTCGGCGTCGGCGGCGTCGGTTCCTTTGCGGCCGAAGCCCTTTGCCGGGCCGGTATCGGCCGGTTGATTCTCGTCGACGGCGACGTATACGATCCGTCTAATTTAAATCGCCAGCTCGGGGCGACCGTGCCAACTATCGGCCGGCCTAAGGTCGAGGTTATGAAAGAGCGATTTTTGTCGATTAATCCGGACATAGACGTCGAAACGCATCATCTGTTTTACCTGCCCGAGGACCGGCCGGGATGGGTTGCTCAATCGGGCGCCGATTACGTAGTCGACGCCATCGATACGGTGGCGTCGAAACTTGCTATCATAGCGGAAGCCTACGAGGCCGGCATTCCCGTTATCTCCGCTATGGGAGCGGGGAATAAGCTTCATCCGGAGCTGTTTGAAATTGCCGAAATCGAGAAGACGTCTGTCGATCCCTTGGCCAAGGTGATGCGGAAGGAACTAAAAAGACGGAATATCCGCCGCGTCAAGGTCGTATACTCCAAAGAGCCGCCCCTGCCGACAGGGCGGGAAGAAGACTGTTCCGGCATAGGCAGCATTTCTTTCGTGCCGTCGGCGGCCGGACTTATTTTAGCCGGAGCGGTCATACGGGACCTCCTTCAAATCCCATAAAAAATTTTTTAACGAGTTATACACAGGCGGCGAGCTTTCGGAAACGCAGGTTTTTGAAGGCTTGCCGCTCTTTTTGATAGGACTTGATAACAACAGTATCAAGTATTAAGCAATTGACAACATATACCAGATATAGTATCATGTGTTTGCACTGTTTTATGAAAGATAAATCGTATATATTGTATATATATCGTTAATTTTAGGTACATATATACTGTATCATGGGAGGTATACACATGTTGGAAGTCATTAAACGCAACGGGCAGAGGGCGCCCTTCGACCGCAATAAGATCGTCGCGGCTATAGAGAAAGCCATGAACAGCAGCAGCGGCATTTACGAAGAAGGCCAGGCGGAGAAAATCGCCAGGGAGATTGAAGACTATGCCTCGACCATGCACAAGGATATGACTATATACGCCATCGAAGACCAGGTGTATTACCGCCTCATTCAATACAACAATCCGGCGACGGCCAGGGCTTATGAAAATTACAAAGCCATTCAGGCCTTTAAGCGCCAGACCAATACGACCGATTCGGACGTCTTCGGCCTGCTGAATAATACCAACCTCGAGGTTCTTGATGAAAATTCCAATAAAAACGGCCACGTCGTGTCGACGCAGCGCGATTTGATCGCCGGCGAGGTGTCCAAGGATATTGCCCGCCGCAAGCTGATTCCGGCCGATATCGTCCAGGCTCACGACAGCGGGGCCATTCATTTTCACGACATGGACTATATCATCCAGCCTATGTTCAACTGCTGTCTCATCAATCTGGAAGACATGCTGGCCAACGGCACGGTCATCAACGGCAAGAAAATCGACACGCCGAAATCGTTCCAGGTAGCCTGTACGGTAACGACGCAGATTATCGCTCAGGTAGCCAGCGGCCAGTACGGCGGCCAGTCCATCAACGGCATTGACCGCATTTTGGCTCCTTACGTCCGCAAATCCTTCAACAAATACATGGAAGCCGTCGTAGAAGAACAGAAAGAAGTGTACGGCATCGAGCCGGACATGGCGAAGGCGGAAGAAATCGCCTGGAAGCGGACGAAAAAGGAAATAAAAGACGGTATCCAGACGATTCAGTATCAGATCAATACGCTTATGACGACGAACGGCCAGGCTCCCTTCGTCACCTTGTTCATGTATTTCCAACCGGATTACGAATACGCCCGGGAAGCGGCCCTGATCGACGAAGAGCTGCTGCGCCAGCGGATTCAGGGGATTAAAAACGAGGCCAACGTCTACGTCACGCCGGCCTTTCCCAAACTGATATACGTATTGGACGAGCACAACGTCCGCAAGGGCAGTCCTTATTTCTACTTGACCGAACTTGCCGCCGAATGCACGGCGAAGCGCATGTATCCCGATTATATTTCGGCTAAAAAGATGCGCGAAACTTACGAAGGCAACGTGTTCAGCCCTATGGGCTGCCGCTCCTTCCTGAGCCCCTGGAAAGACGAAAACGGCCGCTATAAATTTGACGGGCGCTTCAACATGGGCGTCGTGTCGATTAACCTGCCGCAAATCGGTATTCTGGCTGACGGCGACGAAGACAAGTTTTTCCAGATTCTCCATAAACGGCTGGAGCTGTGCAAAAAGGCCCTGCTGCTGCGCGTAGAACTGCTTAAAAAGATCACGTCCGACGTGTCGCCCGTACATTGGCAGTATGGCGCTATCGCCCGTCTCAAGCCGGGCGAATCGATAGAGAAATTTATGTACGGCGGTTATGCGACTTTGTCCCTGGGCTATATCGGTATATACGAAGCTACGCTTCTCACGAAGGGCTGCTCTCATACGGCTCCGGAAGGCAAGCGGTTTGCTCACCGCATTATGGACGAATTCAACGCCCATATCCAGCGGTGGAAGGAGGAAACGAACATCGGATTCGCCTTGTACGGCACGCCGGCGGAAAACCTGACGAACCGCTTCTGCAAAATCGATACGGCCCGCTTCGGCGTCATCAAGGACGTAACCGACAAGGGATACTATACGAACAGCTATCACGTCGACGTCCGCGAGCCTATCAACGTCTTCGATAAATTTGCCTTTGAAGCGGAATTTGAAGACAAATCGACAGGAGGCTGCATCAGCTACGCTGAAATCCCGAACATGGCTCATAACATTCCCGCCGTCCTGACGATGATCCAGTATATTTACGACCGCATTACTTACGCCGAATTCAATACGAAGCTGGATTATTGCCACGAATGCGGCTTTGACGGGGAAATTGTCCTCAACGGCGACAACGAGTGGGAATGTCCGCGCTGCCATAATACGGACCGTTCCAAGCTGACGGTTATCCGACGGACCTGCGGCTATTTAGGCGAAAATTTCTGGAACGAAGGGCGAACGCAGGAAATTAAGAACCGCGTCCTGCACATTTAGGAGGCGCGGCTATGAGGTATGGACAAATCAGGCAGTACGACATCGCCAACGGCCCGGGGATACGGGCGACTGTGTTTGTGACGGGCTGCAGCCGGCGCTGCATCAACTGCTTCAATGAAGAATATCAGGATTTTGCTGCCGGCAGCGAATGGACGGCGGCCGAAACAGAGCGGCTCATATCCTATTTGCAGGATGATACGAACGGCGGGCTGACCCTGCTCGGCGGAGAGCCGATGGAGAATGCCGAAGACCTGCTGGAACTGGTGCTGGCCGT
The DNA here is from genome assembly GCA_900554215.1 of uncultured Megasphaera sp. GTDB lineage: Bacteria > Bacillota > Negativicutes > Veillonellales > Megasphaeraceae > Megasphaera. Next base: position 4,867 of record USGG01000056.1, on the reverse strand, counting down.
CCGCCGCGCCGTGCCGGAAAAAAGCATCTGGGTGTATTCGGGATTTCTGTACGAAGAGATTCTGGCTCATCCGGCCCGAAAGGCCTTGTTGGAAGCCTGCGACGTCCTCGTCGACGGTCCCTTTGTCGACGACCTGAAGGACCCGGGATTGTATTTCCGCGGCTCGTCGAACCAGCGGATCATCGATGTGGCGAAAAGCCGCGAAGCCGGAAAGGCCGTGCTCTTGTGGCCGGACGGGAGATAAGCTACGGTACAGGGGCCGTAAAATTTGTAAATTTATGTCCTTGCATTTCATGGGGCACTATGCTATACTATCTTAGCATAGGTTTGGTATGATAGATAAGAAAGAGGTGTGAATAGTGAAAGAAGGTATTCATCCGAAGTACGGCACTGCCGTAGTTACGTGCGCTTGCGGCAATACGTTTGAAACCGGTTCGACGAAATCCGAACTGCGCGTTGAAATTTGCTCTAAATGCCATCCGTTCTTTACGGGTCAGCAGCGTGCACAGCAGGCTCGCGGCCGTATCGAACAGTTTAATAAACGTTATGGTAAAAAAGCTAAATAAGAAGTACAAAGTTGGCGGCAGAGCAGCGATGCTCTGCTCTCTTTGTATACATAGAAATATATAAGGGGGACAAGCAGTGAAGCAGACGAAGATATATGTAGGCGGACAGGCCGTCATCGAAGGCGTCATGATGCGCGGCCCCAAGTATATCGCCACGGCGGTCCGAACGCCGTCCGGCGAGATTACCGTGAAAAAGGATGCAGTTCATTCGATTACGGAGCGGTATCCTATACTGAAAAAGCCCTTCCTGCGCGGCACCGTCGCTTTAGGCGAGTCGCTGGTATACGGCATGAAGAGCTTATCCTATTCGGCCCAGGCTGCCGGAGAGGAAGAAGAGCAGATTACCAATACGGAAATGGCTCTGACGATGGCCTTTTCCATCGTATTGGCTATCGTCTTTTTTTTGCTCATTCCGACGTACGCCGTTAAATTTATTCCCGGCATCGGCCACAGCGCCGTATGGATGAACATTGTAGAAGGCGTGCTGCGCCTGGCTATTTTTTTATTGTATATATGGGGCATATCCCTGACGAAGGATATTCGGCGCGTATTTGAGTATCACGGCGCCGAACACAAGACGATCTGGACCTACGAATCGGGACAGGAGCTGACGGTGGAAAATGTCCGCCGCCACAGCCGCCTTCATCCGCGCTGCGGTACGAATTTCCTGCTCATCGTCATGGTCGTGTCGATTTTCGTATTCGCCTTTTTGGGCTGGCCCAGCTTGCTGGAGCGCGTCGCGTCGCGCATCGTTCTCATGCCCGTCGTAGCCGGCATCAGCTATGAAATGATACGGCTGGCCAGCCGGACGGAAAGCGCGCTGCTGCAGGCCTTGTTCAAGCCGGGCCTGTGGCTGCAGTATTTGACGACGAGAGAGCCCCACGACGACCAGATCGAAGTGGCTATTCGGGCCCTGGAAGCGGCCAAGCCCGAAGACCAGCAGGAAGAACGGGCCGATTCGGATCTTCGCTGAGGATATACGCATAAGATGGGAGAGATATACAGGTGTTTATTGATAAAGTGCAGGACGTGGAAAATAAATTCATGGATTTGGAGCAGCGCATCAGCGACCCGTCGGTCATTGCCCGTCAGGACGAATGGCAGAAGCTGACGAAGGAACATGCGTCGCTCCTGTCATTGGTAGAAACGTTCCGAAAATATAAGGAAGTAGCCAATACCGTCGAGGGAGATAAGGAAATCCTGAACGATCCGGACAGCGACGCTGACCTCATCGCCATGGCGAAGGAAGAACTCGGCGAAGCGTCGAAGGAATTGGCCGAGCTGGAAGAACAGCTCCATATCCTTATGCTGCCGAAGGACCCGCGGGACGATAAGAACGTCATCATGGAAATCCGCGGCGGCGCCGGCGGCGATGAAGCGGCTCTGTTTGCCGGGGATTTGTTCCGCATGTATATGAAATATATTGAAAAGCAGCCCGGCTGGAAGGCGAGCATTATCAGCTCCAATGCTCCGGAGCTGGGCGGCTTTAAGGAAGTCATCTTTTCCGTCGAAGGCTCGGGCGTATTCGGCAAGCTGAAATACGAATCGGGCGTGCACCGCGTACAGCGCGTGCCGGTGACGGAAGCCGGCGGCCGTATCCATACTTCGACGGCGACAGTCGCCGTCCTGCCGGAAGCGGAAGACGTGGAAGTCGATTTGAATATGGACGACGTCCGCGTCGACTATTTCCGCGCCAGCGGCGCCGGCGGTCAGCACGTCAACAAGACGAGTTCGGCCGTGCGCATGACTCATATTCCGACGGGCATGGTTGTAGAATGCCAGGACGAACGGTCGCAGCTGGAAAACCGCGCCAAAGCGATGCGGGTATTAAAAGCCCGTCTGCTGGACCAGGCCCAGCAGGCGGCCGACGCGGAAATTACGGAGGAACGGCGCAGCCAGGTCGGCACGGGCGACCGAAGCGAACGAATCCGTACGTATAATTTCCCCCAGGGCCGCGTGACGGACCACCGCATTAACCTGACGCTGTATAAGCTGGAAAATATTTTGAACGGCGATATCGACGAATTCATTCAGGCCTTGGCTGAAGCGCGCCGGGCCGAGCTCATGAAAGAAGAAAATCATGAATAAACTGTGGACTATCGGGAGCCTCCTGCAGTGGACGCAGGAATATTTCGCCCAAAAGGGCGTCGATACGCCGCGGCTGGATGCGGAAATATTGCTGGCTCATGTCCTGCAGAAAGAACGCATTTATTTATACGCCCATTACGACCAGCCTATGAATCCTCTGGAGCTGGCGGCGTACCGGGAGATGGTCAAAAAACGGGCCGGCCGCCTGTCTGTCGCCCATATTTTAGGGACGAAAGCCTTTATGGGACTCGATTTTCAGGTCACGACGGACGTGCTGGTGCCGCGCCCGGAGACAGAAATGCTCGTCGAGACGATGCTGGATGCGGCGAAATCTCAGCCGCCGGCGTCGATATTGGATATCGGCACGGGAAGCGGCGTGATTATCCTGAGCCTTCTTCATTACCTGCCCGAGGCGGCAGGTACGGGCGTCGATATTTCTCCTCAGGCGCTGGCTGTCGCTCGTCAAAACGGCGAGGCCCTGGGATTAGCCGACCGCGTGACCTGGGTGGAAAGCGACGTGTGCGCCGCCCTGCCGGAGCAGCGTTTTGACTGGATCGTATCGAATCCGCCGTACTTGACGCAGGACGATATGGGGCAGCTCCAGCCGGAAGTCCGCTACGATCCGCCGCAGGCTCTGTTCGGCGGAGAAGACGGCCTCGACGCCTATCGGCGCATTGCCGAGCAGTCCCAGTCTTTTTTGCGGCCTGGCGGTTACTGTGCCGTAGAAATAGGCGCAGGCCAGGCGGAAGACGTGGTGCGCATTTTTACGGATACGGGAGCTTACAGGCATGAGAAAACCGTAACCGATTACGGCGGAATAGAACGGGTCATCTTATTTATACGAAAAGAGAAGATGTAGATGAAACAGACAAAACTTGTACATATTACAGACATCGAAAAAGATAAAGCTGTGCTGGAAGAAGCGGGGCGCATTATCCGCTCCGGAGGGCTGGTCGTGTTTCCGACGGAAACAGTATACGGTATCGGCGCCAACGGCCTCGACGCCGACGCCTGCCGGAGCATTTACGCCGCAAAAGGCCGTCCCAGCGACAATCCGCTGATTTTGACGGTGCCGGACCAGCAAGGGGCGGAAAAGGTGGCGGCCTGCATTACGCCGACGGCGAGAAAGCTGATGGACCGCTTTTGGCCCGGGCCGCTGACGATTATCTTTCCCCGGCGGCCGCAGGTTCCCGACGCGGCTACGGGCGGGTTAGACACTGTTGCTCTGCGATGCCCGGACCATGAGATATGCCGGGCTTTTCTGCGCTGCGCCGACGTTCCCGTTGCCGGACCGAGCGCTAATTTGTCGACGCGCCCCAGTCCGACGACGGCGGAAGAAGTCATGCACGATATGGATGGCCGCGTCGACATGGTCATCGACGGAGGACCCTGCTGCATCGGCGTCGAATCGACGATTGTCGAATGCGACGGAGACGATTCCGTTACGATTCTCCGGCCGGGCGGCATTACGATGGACATGCTGAAGGAAGTCGTCACGTACGTGCGTCTGGATACGAACTTAGTGACCGGTCAGGGCGCCCCGAAAGCTCCGGGCATGAAATACCGCCACTACGCTCCGTCGGCTCCGATGACCGTCGTCGTAGGCTCGGAAGAAGCTGTAACGGCCAAGTTGAAAGACTTGTATGAAGACGCTTTGGCAGATGGGAAAACGGTTGGATTTTTAGTCAGCCAGGAAGTAGGCGCTCATTTCCCTAAGGACGATATGTACATATGGGGCCGGAGAGGCGATAAGGCGGCCCTGGCCAATCAGTTGTATACGGGGCTTTTGTCCTTTGATACGGATAAGGTTGACCTCATTTTAGCGGAAGGCGTCGACGGCGACGGCTTGGGTATGGCGATTATGAACCGCATGAAGAAAGCCGCCGGCGGCAACGTCATCATCTTATAAATTGTATTTCAATCTGTTCATCTTCACTATTGCAGAGTATAATGAATATATACTATATAATAATACGTCCGAAGACATAAGGAGGAACGATGATGAAATTAGTACTTGGCGCTGATCACGGCGGATTTGATTTGAAAGAAAACATCAAGGAATATTTAAATGAACAAGGAATCGAATTTACCGATTACGGCACGCTTACGGGCGAACGGTGCGATTACCCGGAAGTTGCCAAGAAGGTGGCCGAAGCCGTAGCGGACGGCACCTTTGACCGGGGCATCCTGTTCTGCGGCACGGGCATCGGCAT
>USGG01000055.1 GCA_900554215.1 uncultured Megasphaera sp. | reverse complement strand
ATATCTACCCCTAGTGTAACTAGGGGTTTTATCATGCCTATTCGGCGACAAAAAATATCCCGGGAGCTCGCAGCGAACTCTCGGGATGTTTTGCCTTTTATTTCACCAAGGCCGCCAACTCAGGGAACGGCCCCAGGGATCGTTTTAAGATGCCTTTCATGTAGGCGATGGCGATACCGTAGTTGGTCATCGGCATGCCTTGCCGGCCGGCGAACTTCATGCGCCACTGCACTTCCCGCTCGTTGAGCATGCAGGCGCCGCAGTGAATGACCATGGCGTACGGCGACAGGTCTTCAGGAAATTCCCGGCCGCTGCAGGTCTGGATGGCAATATCCTTTCCCGTGTGTGCCCTGAGCCAGCGGGGAATTTTCACCGTGCCGATGTCGTCGCACTGGCGGTGGTGGGTACAGCCTTCAGCCACGAGGACCGTATCGCCGTCCTTTAATCCTTCGATAGCCTTCACGCCTCGCACGGCGTCCCGGAGGAACCCCTTATGACGGGCCATGAGGATGGAAAAGGACGTCAACGTCATTTCGTCCGGCACGACGGCGGCGACTTCGCCGAAAACCTGGCTGTCCGTCACGACCATGCGCGGGGCCTTGCCCAGTCCTTCCAGCGTCTTCGCCAGAGCGTTTTCCTTGACGACAACGGCCGTACAGTTGGCGTCGAGGATTTCCCGGATGGTCTGCTGCTGCGGCAGGATGAGCCGGCCCTTCGGAGCCGCCGTATCGATCGGCACGACGAGGACGACGAAGTCGCCGGCCGTCAGCAAGTCGCCGATAATCGGCGTGTCCTCGCCGACGGGCTTCAGGCGGGCCATCCGTTCTTTTAATTCAAAGATGCCGTCCGTCGTGACGGCGCTGACGTATATGTCATGGTCTCCGGCCTGCGGGCAGGCTGCCAGCAGGTCTTTTTTATTGTACACCGTAATATAGGGTATGTTCTTTTCTTTAAATAAGGCCAGCAGTTCTTCGTCGCATCCCTTCAGGCCTTCCGTCCCGTCGACGACGAGGACGGCAATGTCCGTCTTGTTGAGGACCTGCTTCGTCCGCTGGACGCGCATTTCCCCCAAAGCGCCTTCATCGTCGAAGCCCGGCGTATCGATAATCATGACCGGCCCCAAGGGCAGCAGCTCCATGGCCTTGTAGACCGGGTCCGTCGTCGTCCCCTTCGTATCGGACACAATGGCCAGATTCTGTCCCGTCACGGCGTTGACCACGCTGGACTTGCCGGCGTTGCGGCGGCCGAAAAAGCCGATATGGACCCGTTCGCCTGACGGCGTATCATTCATAGACATGGCGATTCCCCCTCTTATACCGTCTAAACCAAGGCGGCGAAATCATTGATCTTTTTGACAAAGGATTCGAAATCATCGACCAGATTCGGGATGACCTTTTGACACAGCCGCCCGGAAAAGGCCGTATGGCCCAAGCCGACGAAATGAGCGCTTGCCGGAATGACAGGCCCGTACAAGGGATCGGCTATGACCGTCCCCGTCCAGTCCGCCAAGCGGCGGCGCAGCTCGCCTTCGGAAGAAACAAAGACGTCATCTTGTCCCAAAACGCCTGGCCACTCGTTCAGCAGGCAGTACACCTTCGCCGTCCGGCCTTCCCGTCCCAGAGCGGCCGCCAGAGACGCCGAATAGACGCTTTCGCCGATGATAATCGTATCGGCTTCGCTGCAATCGGCCCGGCTGTCGGCGCAGACATAGATATCTTCCTTCATTTCTGCGGCGCGGCGCAGTCCCCGGGCGATTTCTTCCTGCATATAAGGGCCGATGGGAACGCCGACGACATACGGTATGCCGAAGCGCTTCTTCATGACCTTGGCTCCTTCGACAGCGCCGGCCGACACGACGAGGTTGACGTCAGCCAGGCCGGCCATTTCGATTTCTTCCAGCGGGCTGCCCATAGCCCAGACGCTGTGCGGGGAAAAGCCGCTGCGGCGCAGGAACCGCTTCATCGACTTTTCGCTTCCGTTATAGGAAAAATCGAGAGGCGTCGTGCCGATGACGTTGACCCGCAGCGGTCTTGCCGATAGTCCCGCGCCGCAGGCTGCAAATTCAGGCTGCCACGAGCAGCACATGGGCCCGGCCGCTCTCGGCGCAGGCACGTCCTTTACGATTCGTTCGGCCAGCATTTTCATGGCCCAGGCGATGCCTTTGTCGTACAAATTCATGTTGTTCGTCGTCGAGGCCATCGTCAGGATGCCCGTCTGTTCTTCAATCAGCGCCGCCAAGGCGTCCATATCGGCTCCCGTCATGAGCGGCACAGGCGTACATAAGATGACGATGAATTTCGGTGAAAAGTCGCGGGCCGCCGACACGACGTCCTGGACGAACTTGTCGTCGTTGCCCATGATGGCGTCCATTTCGGTGACGCCGGATATGAAAATGAGGCTGTCCTGGTCGTACCAGCGCGGCTCGTCGTGAGTCGCATACGTCGAGTTGCAGCCCGACGGGTCGTGAATGACCACCATGCCTCCTAGCTCGTACAGGGACGAGCAGACGCCGAAGGTGTCAGCAGAGTATGTCGATATACGGCTTACGGCTTCTTTCATACACATGACCGGCACCCCCATCCTTTCAGGTTAATCGATTCGCGGGCTTCCTTTTCCGTCCAGCAGGCGTCAATCATCCAGTCCAGCAGCGTCCGAATGCCGCGGAAATCGCGGAGGCCGCCGTTTTCCGCCATATCGACGAAATGGGCCGTCCCCGTAAAATAGGCCGCCTTCTGGCCTATAGCCAGCATAGGCACGTCCGTACGGCGGTCTATACGGCGCATCTTGGCGTGGCGCATGGAATACAGCGCCAGGTCAGGATAGTGTTCCCGTACCCAGAAGAAGTCGTCGCCATCTTCGCCGCTCACGCCGTCCGTATAGACGCGCTGGACGTTAAAGCCGTGCTGCAGCAGCGTCTTCACCAGGCTAAAGGGACGGAATACGGCGGCGCTGTCAATGGCGACGGGCATAGAGCCGATGATGTCCCTGGCCGCCGCAAAGGCCTCCTCGCACTGCGCCACTTCTCTGTTGTAAGACTGCCGCGGCAGCTGAAGGGCGTCGGCGACGGCGTGGAGATTGGCAATGATTTCGTCGTAGCCGAAGCTGTTGGAAAGATACAGCCCTTTCTGTCCCAATGTCCGTTCCATATCTTCCAAGGGACCATGGGCATAGGGCTCCTGACCGATATTCAATACGCTTTCGGCCATTTTTTCATATTCTTCATAGGTCCGGCAGGCCGGCAGCTCCCGCAGGATGAAGCCGTTCTGCTTCAGCAGCAGCGCCAGCTCGCAGTCCTGAGGCACGGCAAGATTGCTGCCGACGATGTTGACCGACTTAGGATTTATATCGCCTTTTTCCAGCAAGCTGTATATTTGCCGGCGCGTCCGCATTTCCGCCGTCAAGTCGGAATGGCGGCGGATAGGGTCCATCCAGCAGGCAACGAATCGCGTCTGCGGATAGGCCTCTTCCAGGCGGCGGTACACGTCGTCCATATCGCAGCCCATGAAATGATGAATGCAGGCCGGATAGATAAAGCAGGCCGTCGGCACCTGAGGCAGCAGCCCCTGCAGGATTTCGCCGACGCCGTCGACGATACATTCTTCCATGGTGCCGTCATATAAATGATGCTCTTCGACGACGATGGAGGAAAAGCGGTCCATCGCCCCCATTTCGGCCGCCGTCAGGACGACGCCGCGCAGGCAGCCGAGAGCGCAGATATAGATTTGATGAGAACCGGGAACGAGCATGTTCGTGTGGACGATGTTCCATGTCCCCCGGGCCGGCGGCGTGTACTGAAGGCCGTCGTAAAAGATGCCGGGAAATACGGCGTCCTTTATGGCCACGCAGGCACCCGACGTGTCTTCCCGTCCGTCAATTCGTTTCAGCATCGTATCACCCCTTTGCTGCCGCCAGGACAGCGTCGGCCAAGGCGCGGTACTGGCCGGCCATGGGGCTGTCCGGAAAGGCTTCGACGACGGTCTTTCCCAGCTCTTCCGCCTGAGACACGATGTCGCTCCGGTCGAGGGTCCCGACGACGGCCGAATGGATGTCGCCGGCCAGCTCCCGTACCTTTTCCTCTTCGTTCTTTACGCTGCGGCGGTTCAGGATAAGGCCGCCCAGACGAGCGTAGCCCCGACCCTTAAAGGATTCAACGGCCATGGCGATGTTGGCCGCCGCATGGATGGCCATGTTTTCTCCCGACGTGACGATGAATACGGCGTCGGCATAGCCCTTGTGCATGGGCATAGCGAAGCCGCCGCAGACGACGTCGCCTAGGACGTCGTAGAAAATGACATCGGGCTGATATACCTCGTAAGCCCCCTTTGCCTTGAGCAGATCCAGGGCGGCGATGATGCCCCGGCCAGCGCAGCCCCGGCCCGGCGCAGGGCCGCCGGCTTCTACGCAGATGACGCCGCCGTAACCGGCGACGGCCATCTCTTCCAGGGAAACGTCCCGGCCCTTTTCCCGCATGAGGTCGAGAACTGTAGGAATCGCCGTGCCGCCGTGAAGGCCCGCCGTCGAGTCAGCCTTCGGGTCGCAGCCGATCTGCATGACCTTCAGGCCCCGTTCCGCCAGAGCCGCCGCCATGTTGGAGACCGTCGTCGACTTGCCGATGCCTCCTTTTCCGTATACAGCAATTTTTATCATAGGTTACATCCTCCGTCTTCTCAGCAAATGCGGGGCAGCAATTCGCCGCCCGGCGGCGGCAGCAGCGTTTCCGCGCCTATTTCCGTGCGGACGACGACCCGTCCCGGCCGTTCCGCCGTCACTTCGCCGATAATCGCCGCTTCGCCGGAGTATTTCCCCTGCCGCAGCGTTTCCACGATGGCCGGAGCCTTATCCTTCGGCGCGAAGATGACCAGACGGCCTTCGCAGGCCAGATACAGGGGCTCTAAGCCCAGCATGCCGCAGACGCCGCGGACCGACGGGGCGACGGGGATAGCCGCTCCGTCCAGTCGGATGCCGACGCCGCTCTGGGCAGCAATTTCGTGGAGGACCGTACCGACGCCGCCGCGGGTCGCATCGCGGATGACGTGAATGTCCTTCGTCGTTTCCAGCATGGACTGCACGGTCCCCCACAAGGGAGCGCAGTCGCTGGTTACGTCGGCGTCGATGCCGAACTGGCTGCGGGCCAGTAAAATCGTGCAGCCGTGACGGCCGATATCGCCGCTGACGATGACGGCGTCGCCGGGCCGGGCCAGGGCGCCCGACAAATGAACACCTTCCGTCGCCAGGCCGATGCCCGTCGTCGTAATGAACAGGCCGTCGACCTGTCCCTTGCCGGCTACCTTCGTATCGCCGGCGACGATGCGCACGCCCGCCTCGGCCGCCGTCTTGGCCATGGCCGCAGCGTACGCTTCCACCTTCGCCAAGGGAAAGCCTTCTTCCAGGACGAAGGCGCAGGTCATATACAGGGGCTTCGCGCCCATGCAGGCTAGGTCGTTGACAGTGCCGCAAATGCTGAGCTTGCCGATGTTGCCGCCGGGAAACTCAGGAGGCGACACGATGAACCCGTCCGTCGTAAAAGCCAGGTTTGCGCCGCCGACGGACAAGAGAGCCGCGTCGTCGGCCGTAAATTCAGGATTAGAAAAATGAGCTTTAAATACCGTATCAATTAATTCCGCCGTCTGTTTGCCGCCGCTTCCATGGGCCAGCGTCACTACGTCATTCATGATTTCCGCCTCCATATTGATAATAGGCCGAGCAGGCTCCTTCGTGCGATACCATGCAGGCCCCTACGGGATGCTCCGGCGTGCAGCCCTTGCCGAATACGGGGCACTGCGGCGGCGTGCAGAGTCCCTGCAGGACGTCGCCGCAGCGGCAGGCCGGATTGGCTCGCCCGGTCATAGGCGGCACGCCGTACTTCTGCCGCGCGTCATAGGCCGCATACCGCGTCTGCAGCCGCTGGCCCGACATCGGAATCACGCCGAGGCCCCGCCATTCCGAATCACAGGGCTCCATGACCTCCGCCATGAGCCGCTGGCCCGGCAAGCTGCCTTCTGCCGTGACGACGCGGGGATAGCAGTTTTTGAAAAAGGGCTTTCCCTGAGGAAATTTCGCCAAGATGACGGCAAAGGCCGTCAAGAGCTCTTTCGCCGTAAACCCGGCGACGACGCCGGAAATTCCCCGCTCTGCCAGTCCTTCGCAGTGCTTCGTCCCCATGACGGCTTCGACATGGCCCGGATAGAGGAACACGTCGGCGCTGTCCTTGAGGGCCTCGTAGGCCTGGGGCATCGTCTTGTTCGCCGTTAAGATAGAAAAATTAGTCAATTCTTTTTCCGCCGCCGTTTTGACGGCCAGACAGGCTGCCGGCGTCGTCGTTTCAAAACCGACGGACAGGAATACGACCTGTTCGTCCCGATGAGCCGCCGCATAGCCGCAGGCGTCGACAGGCGAATAGACGATTTCCACCTTTGCCCCCTGGCTGCGGGCTGTGGCCAGACTGCCTTCCGAGCCGGGCACGCGGACCAGGTCGCCGAAGGTGCAGATCGTAACGCCTCGTTCCAGCGCCAGCCAGATAGCTTCGTCAATGAAGCTGACCGGCGTCACGCAGACCGGGCAGCCCGGCCCGGAAATGAGCGTGACCGCCTTGGGCAGAATCTGCCGCAGGCCTAAGCGGAATATTTCGTGAGTATGGGTCCCGCAGACTTCCATGATGCGCACCGGCGGCCCATCGTAGCTTCGGATGATGTCCAGGGCCGATTTTTTCTTTCCTTCTGCCATCATAAGTCCTCCAGGATATCGTCCATTTCATGATCGTCCGTATCGGTAATCTTGGCGATAGCCATGCCGGCATGGACCATGACGTAATCGCCCGGGTCCAGCTCGTCAATGAGCTCGGCCGACACGGCGCGCCGCGCGCCGGACGCGTCGACTAAGGCCATGCCGTCCTTTATCGTAACTACTCGCGCTGGTAATCCTACACACATCGTAATTCCTCCTTTAATCTATTGCAGATGGTACATGCCGTACAGAGCCTGCCCTAAGGCCAGGCCGCCGTCGTTCGGCGGCACGAGGCGATGACGCAGTACCGTAAATCCATCTCGTTCCAAGGCCCGGCAGCACAGGTGCAGGAGCAGTGTATTCTGAAAGACGCCGCCGCTCAGGGCCACGGCGTTCCGTCCCGTCTCTTCGCGAGCCTGCCAGGCCGCCGCCAGCACCATGCCGGCTAAGGCCTTATGAAAGGCATAGGCCTCCCTGCCGGCGTCGCCGTGCTTTACATACGACTGGACGCATTCGTCGAAGACGCGCTGCGTCGCCAGGACGTATCGATCGGAAAGCCGTTCCAACGGGCCGGGGACAACAGCCTCTTCTCCGTGGGTTTGCTCCCACGCTTCAGCGGCAAACTGGAGGGCCATGGCCCCCTGTCCTTCAAAGGTCGACTGCCGGCACAGGCCCAGGGCGGCGCTGAGGCCGTCAAAGAGGCGTCCGGCGCTGGTCGACACGACGGTGTTGACACCGTTGTCAGCCAGGAAAAACTGGGCCTGCAATTCTTCCCGGCTGCAGAGACGGAGCTTTTCAGCCAGAGCCGCCGTTTGCTCCTTATTCCGTCCCGTATTGTCGTACAGCAGGCTTACGGCAATGCGCCAGCCCTCGCGGGACGCCGCGTCGCCGCCGACCTGATGGAAGGGCGCGACGGAAGCAAAGCGTCTGTAACCGTGCACGTCGGCCAAAAGCACTTCGCCGCCCCAAATCGTGCCGTCGCCGCCGTAGCCCGTGCCGTCAAAGGAAACGCCGATGACCGGCTCGAGGTAATTGTTCTCGGCCATGCACGACAAGACGTGGGCGTAATGGTGCTGTACCTTCAGGACCGGCAGTCCCAATTCCTCAGCGACGGCGACGGAATTGTACTGCCGATGGGTATCGCAGACGACGGCCGACGGCTTCGCTTCGAGAAGCGATTCCATGCGCTCCACCGATTCGCGCAGGGCGTCGACGGTCCTCGCATCGCTCAGATTGCCGATGTACGGCGACAGGTAATATAAATTGCCTTTGGCAAGGCAGAATGTATTTTTCAGTTCGCCGCCGACAGCCAGCACCTGCTTTCCCTCGTCGGGGCCGACGAAAAAGGGCAGGGGCGCGTAGCCCCGGGAACGGCGTATCATATAGGGTTCGCCATCGAAAAAGTCCATGACCGAATCGTCGGCCCGCAGGCGAATGCGGCGGTTATGAGACAACACGGCGTCGCACAGGGACGACAATTCCTTGTTCGCGTCGTCGTCGGTCCGGCAAATCGGTGCTCCCGACTCGTTGGCGCTGGTCATGACCAGGCAATCGGGCATGGCGACGCCGTCGTCGTACGTAAACAGCAGGAGCTGCAGGGGCGCATAGGGAAGCATGACGCCGACCTTGGGATTGCCCGGCGCAATAGACGGGCACAGCCGTCCGCCCTCCTTTTTGCGCAGCAGCAGAATTGGCTTCTGGCAGCCGTCCAGTATCTCTTCTTCACCGGCTTCGACGACGCATTCGCGCCGGACGACGTCCATATCGCGCATCATGACGGCCAGGGGCTTGACGGGGCGGCGCTTCGACTGGCGCAGGCGACGCACAGCGTTTTCGTTCCCAGCGTCGCAGCACAGATGAAAGCCGCCGATGCCCTTGACGGCGACGATGCCGCCGCCGGCGATGATGCGCCGGGCCTCCGTAATGGCCTCCCTGCGCCGCTCCGTTCGGCCCAGCAGATACACTTCGGGGCCGCAGTCGTTGCAGCACACCGGCTGGGCGTCGTAGCGCCGCGTCTCGGCATGGGTGTATTCGTATTCGCAGGCCGGACACATGGGAAAGGCACCCATGCTGGTCCGTTCCCGGTCATAGGGCATGGCGTCGAGAATCGTCAGGCGCGGCCCGCAGGCCGTGCAGTTGATGAAGGGATGGAGATAGCGCCGATCCGACGGGTCGAAGAGCTCGGCCTTGCAGGCGTCGCAGACAGCGATATCGGGAGAAACGAAGATATGGCCTTCTTCCCTGGCGCTTTCTACGATGTCAAAGGACGAATAGGGCTTCGGCTCTGCCGCCGACCGGTCGATTTTCAAGATAGCCGACCGCTCCGGAGCCAGCTCCGGCAGGTCGCGGCAGAAGGCCTCTACGGCGTCGTCCGCTCCCTGGGCGACGATTTCCACGTACGAGCCCTTATTGCAGACCGTGCCGCCCAGGCCGTGCTTCGCCGCCAAACGGCTCACGAAGGGCCGGAAGCCTACGCCCTGGACGATGCCGAACACGCAGATCCGTTCCGTCTTCATGGCTTATTCCCTCCCCGATACGGCAAAATGAGGAAAATCTATATAGATGCCCTGGAAATGAGGCAGGGCTTTCTTAAAATATAGGTCGCCGATGACGATATCAAAGGCGTCGTTATCGGCCAGGCTGCGGAAATCGTCTTCTTCTTTCAGCAGGACGTCTCCTTCGCGGCGGCATTCCTGGGGCTCCATAAACCACGACGCGACGGTAACAGCCTTCGCCCCCCGCCGTTCCGCCAGCTCCCGCATGGCGTTGGCCGCCGTCTGCTGGTGGACGACGAGGACCGACGCGCCGGAAAGGTCGAGCCCCTCCGGCAGCACCGATTCCAAGCCGAAATAACGGAATTCGTAGGGCGTGCCGAAGGTTTCTTTCAGGTACTTCGCGCTCCGAAGGCCCGACGGCGACACGACGATGTTGCGGCTGACCTTGCCGGCCTGGGCAATCTCGCCGAAGGTATCGTACAGCCATACCTGCCGCCAGCCCTCTTCCCGAAGGGCGCCGACGATGCCTTCCCTGTCGCAGGGACGCATGAGGTCCAGGGGGACGGCGCCGATGACGCCGACGATGCCGTCTTCAGCCTGCATAGACGAGTCGGCAAAGGCCCTGAACAGCGTATCGTACGCTTTTTCAATGCCTGCGTCGTACAGCTCCATGCCCGTCGTATCCAGCGTGACGACCGGGATGGACAGCTCCTTCTCGGCCATGCGCTTCAAAGCCCGGTAATCCGTGCCGATGACCGACGGCACAGGCGTGCCGACGATGGCGGCGAAGGAGGCGTCGATTTGCCGGGCCGCGTCGGCCAATTTCGCCACCAGTCGGTCGTCGCGGCCCAGGATGGCGTCCATATCGCGCAGGCCGGCGCTGAATACGGCGCTCTTGCCGCCGCTGAACCAGCGCGGCTCGTCAAAGCCGCAGATATTGCCGGCGCAGCCGCCGGCATCGCAGATGACGACGATGCCGTTTAATCCGTACATCACCGCCGCCGCTCCGGACTGGTCCGGCGCAAAGGGCGATATATATTTCCAAAGACCTTTCATCGGGCCGTCCTCCCTTCCAATGCCGCCGAAATCTGGCGCAGCAGCTCCCGCAGCCCGTCGTATCCGAAGGGCTGTATTTCTTCGTCCCAAAAGACATGGGCCGCATCGTCATGATAATAAGCCGCGTCCTTGCCGATTGTCAGCTCGACGGGATGGTCCCCGCCTTCGTAATACAGCATCGACGGCGACAAATTAGAGTATACCTCCGTGTCGGGGCTTAGCGCTTCCAAGCGGCGGATATAGGCGAAATCATAGGGCGACACGCTGGCGTAAATCTCCTTGACCACAAAACCATACTGCGTCAGGGCCAGAGCCATTTCAAAGGCGTTGCCGTTCTGCATTTCCCCGACAGCTATGGTTGTGCCGCCGTACCGCTTCGCCGCTTCCGCCGCGTCGGTTGCCGCTTCATCATACCATACCGTATCGTCTGCGGCCCCGCCTAAGGCCCCGGCAAAAGCCTGATACTGGCTGCGAATCTTATCAATCTGGTACAGCCGCGTCAGCTCGATGCTGGGAATACCCAGCCGCTTTTCCATATCCTGAGCCGCCAGCCGCGCCTCGGGATGGAGGATGACGTTGAAATTGGCCTTGGACATGGCCTTATATTCGGCGAAATCGCGGCAGCGGGAAATCTCGTTTATCCGGCGAATGCCCAGCTGGCGCAGGACGCCGTAGAGCTCGCACGTATCGCGGAGCGGCGCAAAATGCCCTAATATGTTGACGGTGCGGCTGTCGCGGTCGTCCCTCTCGAGAAGGGAGTAAATGGCCCGGCGCACGTCGACCATAGGAGGCTTGCGGCCTTCGCGGGTCAGGGCGTACATATAGCAGGGAACGACGGGCAGGCCCACCTTGGCCTCGGCCTTGCGGCACACCCGTTCCATATCGGTGCCCAGCAGGGCGTCGACGCAGGTCATGCAGATCATGACGACGCTCGGCTCCTGCGGCAGGGCTTCAACGACTTCCGCCACAGCCTGGGGAATTTTCCGCAGATGGCGTCCCGTCACGATATCCGTTTCATCCATGATGTAGTAGAAAAATCTGTCGCTGTAGCCGCCCATTTCGCTCAATATCGTCGTATTGCGGCCGCAGCATCCCGGGCCGACGAGAAGCATGACCGAACCGGGAATGGCCAGGCCGGCCCGCTTGACGCCGAAGCCCTGGGCTCCGGGAGAGTTAAAGGCTAGGGCCGCCGGCGAGTTGTAAATGAGGTGAGCCGACGACACGAGGTCCGACGGAATATCGCCGCGGCCCCGCCGGGCAAGCTCCCTGACAGTAATCGCATAGGGTTTTCGTTGTGTCATATCGCAGTATCCTTGTCTTTCCATAATGTCTGTGCCAGCTGGATGAACACCTGGCTGATGGGCAGTTCCGGATTGCCCTCGACGACGGTCTTGCCTTCTTCCTCAAAGCGGTTGATGTCGTCGCTGCGGGGAATATCGCCGACGATAGCCAGCCCCCGTTCCTCCGCGAAAGCACGGACCTTTTCTTCTTCTCCCGGCACGTTGCGGCGGTTCAGGATAACGCCCTTGACCTCCGCATAGCTGCGGTCGGCGAAATTCTTTACAGCCGTGTTGATGTTGTTCGCCGCATAGAGGGCCATCTTTTCGCCTGACGTGACGATGAGGACCTGATCGGCGTAGCCCTCGCGGATCGGCGCGGCGAAGCCGCCGCAGACGACGTCGCCCAGCACGTCGTACAGCACGACGTCGGGCTCGTACTGTTCAAACAATCCCATATCTTCCAATAAGTCAAAGGTAGCGATGATGCCCCGGCCGGCGCAGCCCAGGCCCGGCGTCGGGCCTCCCGTTTCGATGCACAGGACGCCGCCGTAGCCGACGCGCGAAATCTCTTCGATAGCCTGCGGGTCGTCGTCGTGCTCGCGCAGGTAATTCATGACCGGCTCAAGCAGCTTGCCGCCCAGCAGGTTCAGCGTCGAATCGGCCTTGGGGTCGCAGCCGATTTGTATGACTTTCTTTCCCAAATAAGCGAAGGCCGCCGCCAGGTTGCTGGTCATAGTCGACTTGCCGATGCCGCCTTTGCCGTAAATCGCAAGTTTCAGCATGGTCTCACCTCTACTGCGGCAGCGGCGGATAGATCGTCTTCGTGCTCACATTGGGAAGCATGCCCAGCTTTCCCGACAGGGCGCTGATCGTATCCTGCGGCGCGTCGATAATAATGCTGATGACGTTGATATCCTTGTCCTTGTACGGAATGCCCATTCGGCCGACGATATACTGGCCGTATTCGTGAAGGAGCTCGTTGAGCTTCGTCGTCTCGTCCCGCTTGCCTACGATAATTCCGATAAGGGCTAATCTTGTTTCCATGGTCTTCCTCCTTTGCCTATAAACAAAAAAGCTCTGTGCGAAAACACAGAGCCTCGTAGCTTTCAACTATACGTGCTTTCGCCTCGCCTGCGCAGAATCTCTTCTTTGCAGATAAGTACGGCTGCATGCCTATGACGTTTTCCATCAGAAGGCCTTCTGGAGCACGTGTTTTTTTTATTATAGCAAAAAACAAGGGAAATGTATATCAATTCAGGAGAGAATACATTCCGCCGGCCCGCCTCTTGACAGCCCCCGCCTATCCCCCTATAGTAATAGTGATATATAGAATGAGGAGATGATACCGTGATTTGTCCTACCTGCGGCACAGAGCTGCGCGACGGCGTCCTCATGTGCCCCATCTGCGGCACGAAGCAAATCGTCCCGCCGCCGGCGCCGCCGAAAAACATGCAGAACAATCCGAAAATTTTCTCCAAGACCCGGGTCGTCAGCTTTATCATCGTCATGATATTCTTGATCATCGGCCTTTGGAGAGTCTTTCTGCAATAACCTATCTGCCAATTTCCCGTATACGATGAAAGGAGCCGCAGCAAGCGAAACTGCGGCTCCTTTTTTACGAGCGATTTTTTCTATAAGCGTTTTCGTACTTCTACTATGTGAATGCGTATTTCTAAAGAGGTCCTGCTGAATTATTTCAGGATAGCGCCGGAAATAATCATCTGCTGTACCTGGTTCGTGCCTTCGTAGATCTGGGTGATC
>USGG01000054.1 GCA_900554215.1 uncultured Megasphaera sp. | reverse complement strand
GTCCACTTCGTCTATGGCAACCAGAAGGAGCTGGAAGGCTACCGCAAGGAATATCAGAGCCAGCTCTAAGCACTGTCACTTGACTGTATTTTAACACAAACGCCCCGCCGCATTGGGAAGCATCCCATTGCGGCGGGGTTTTGTGCTGTATAAAAAGAGGCCGCTTCCCGTATTTCTGCCGGGAAGCGGCTTCTTTGCGTTTTATATCAGTCTTGCACCGGGCTTCGGCTCATGGGCCTGCCAGAGAGTGACCCACTCGGGCAGATGCAGGGTCTTCAGGCGCTGGGGCAGAGCGGCGAGATCGCCGCCCGTGAGATACCACGCCACACCGAACGCCGCCAGCGCCAGGATCCCCAGCACCGCCAGCAGAACGCGGAGAGGATGCTTCTTCTTTGGGGTGGGGTCCTTGCTCTGCGAACGGCCCGGAGGATCGCTCTGTTTGGCCTGTCCGGCGGGAAGGAAGCCTGTCCCCTCGGCCTGCGGCAGACCGGCAGCGGCGCGGCGCACCATATCCAGCAGCCAGAGGCCGGGGTTATCAGTGGCGGGGACGGTGCGGAGCCAGCAGCCTTTTTTGGTGCAGAGCACCAGCACATGGGCGCTTTCCCGCTCGGCACAGGCCACGGCCAGCTCTGTTCCCACGATGCGGCGGGCCGCCTGCGCCCGGGAAAGAGCCAGACGGACAGGGTCGGGGTTGTCCCCTTCCCCGCCGAGCTTGGCCCGGGCGCGCTTTTCGATTTGGGGGCCGACCTTGGCGTCGGCATAGCTCATGGCGCCGAAGTCGTAGACCTTCTCGGCACCGGGGACTTTCTCGAGCCGGGATTCCAGCAGCGCACCGGCGGCGGCATCACCGCAGGCCAGCAGACGATCATGGGCTTCCAGCGCCTGCACGGCGGCAGCGGCCAGACTGGTATCGCCTGCACCATATACGTCCGCGCCAAAGCTGCTGCGGAGGCTCTGAGCCGCCTTTTTCAGTCCCGTGGGCGTGTCCGCATGGACAGCCAGCAGCGTCTCTGCGCCCCGGCTCTTCCACTGGGCCTCAGCCCTCCATTGGGGCGCAAACAGCGCCACAGCGGCTGCCAGCCGCCCCTGCGGCGCACCGTACAGGCGCAGCACACAGCGGGTCTCCTCTGCCAAATCCCATCAACCCCTCATTTTTGATTTTTACCGGACGAACGCCTCATCCAGTGCGGCCAGCGCTTCGTCGTCCGACTGCTGAGCAGCGGTGAGGGCCTGCGTCCCGGCAGGGACTTTGCCCTGTGCCAGACGCAGCGCCAGTTCCAGCGCAGCCTGTGCGGCCCGGGCGCGCACCAGCGCACGGTCAGGCCGGGAGACGAAAAGCTTCTTGACGCAGGCCACACCATTCCGGGCAGCGCCCAGATAAACGGTACCTACAGGGCGCACCTCGTCGCCGCCGCCGGCGAGCAGTTCGTCGCCCACGGCAAGACTGTCGTCGTGTTGGGCTGGAAAGAGCTGTATCAGTCCGATACAGACGACGAAGATGAAAAAGGAGAGTTGCCGCCGGTCCGCAAGGGAGACGACGTCCAATTCCGCAGCGGCAAGGTCGAAGAAAAGGCTACGAAGGCGCCGCCGCGGTTTACCTCGTCGACGCTCCTTCAAGCTATGAAGGAAATTTATAAATACGTCAAGGATGACTCGCTGAAGAAAAAGCTCAAGGAAGTGCAGGGCATCGGCACGGAAGCGACGCGGGCCACGATTATCGGTGAGCTCATCGAGCGGAAATTTTTAGCCGAAGAAGGAAAGAAGAAGTATCTGAAACCGACGGATATGGCCTATCTTCTCGTCGACTCCCTGCCGGATGAGCTGCTGTATCCTGATGAAACGGCCGTTTGGGAAGAAAGGCTGTATCAGATGAGCCTGGGAAAGGACAGCCTGGCCGATTTTCTCGGCGCCCAAGAGTTGTTTTTGCGCAAGCTCATCGATGCGGTTCAGCATGGCGGCGGTATG
Organism: uncultured Megasphaera sp.; assembly: GCA_900554215.1. Classification (GTDB taxonomy): domain Bacteria; phylum Bacillota; class Negativicutes; order Veillonellales; family Megasphaeraceae; genus Megasphaera. The sequence continues at coordinate 11,721 of USGG01000054.1, read as the reverse complement.
CCGCAGCCTAAGGCTGGACGGGTATGTCCCCAGTGCGGCGGCGCTATGGTGCGCCGCCATGGAAAATACGGCGATTTCTGGGGCTGCACCAATTATCCCAATTGCCGCCATACGGAGCGAATCGACGCGCCGCCTGCGTCGGCGGCCGGCGACGGTTCGCCGTATATTTGTCCGCGCTGCAAAGAGGGAACCTTTGTCCGCCGCAGCGGCCCGTACGGTCCGTTTTGGGCCTGCAGCAAGGAGGGCTGCCGCACGACCTGCGCCGATGTGAACGGCGTTCCCAGTATTTATGCCGCCTCGTCAGGAAAATAGCCCTGCCGGGGACGGAATACGGCGCGAGTGTCTGCGCCGCATAGTATAGCAGAGGAGGGCGAAGGATGGACACAGTGCAGGCCCGGCAATGGTGCCGCCAACAGAAATACGACCAGGTAGCGGCTATGTACGCCCGGCAAATTGCCGCAATAGATACATGGGAGCCGTGGGACTATTACTACTACGCCTATAGCCTGAGCAAGCTGAAAGAGTATGCCGAAGGACGGGAGATTTCCCGCCGGTGCATCATCGCCTTTCCCGATTTCGCCCAAATCCGGGACGTATACGGCTGGTGCCTGTATTATCTGTACGTGCGTCCCTTTGCGCCTGGACAAGCTGACGAAGACGATTTCCGACGGGCCGTCGAGGCCATTGTCAAGTACACCGGGCAAACGGCGCATTCTCCTTATGAACGAGCCGTCTGGAAGATGATCGACGTGCTGCGACGGCAGAAAAAGGCTTCGGCCGAAGAATTAGATGCCTGGCTGACTCTCCTTAACCCCGACAGGCTGTCTTCGCAGCCGCAGGAATACATCAAGGACGGTGAATGGCTGAGCGGCGCGTCGTACCGCGAGCGGTGGTATGCTTTGAAGAGCGGCGTATTAGTCAAGAAAGGAGAATATGATGCCTGCATTGCTGTCTGTGAAGAGGGACTGCGTATTTTTACAGAATTTCACTATGACAACGATATCTGGCTCAAATATCGCATCGCCCTCTGCCGTCTTCGTCTCGGCGACATAGGCGGTGCGGAAAGAGAATTTTCCGCCCTTTTGCAGTATAAGCAGCATTGGATTATATACCGCGGGCTGTTTTATGCAGGGCAGGCGCAGAAAAGTCTGCGGAAGATGAAAAAATACGGCGCCGCAGCCCTGCTCCTGCCGGGAGATATGGCCGATAAAGTCCAGTTCCTCGCTGAATTTGCCGATTCCCTGGCAGGACAGGAGGCCTTGCGGACGGAGCGGGCCCGGCACTATGCCCTGGCCCTGCGCCTCCGGCAGGAACGGGGATGGTTTGTGCCGGAGGCTCTGCGCAGGCAGGCCGCGACGTACGAAGGGCAGATTCCTCGTAAGGCGGAGCTGCTCCGAGTGCTGCAGGAATTCTGGATACGGTGCCGGCACGACGGCGAAGAAGAAAAGCAGGGCTTTATCTCGGCCGTTTTGCCGGGAGGACAGGCCGGGTTTATTAAGGAATACGGCGGGCCGTCCTATTATTTTAAACGAGATGCCCTCTTGGGGCTGGACGCCAAGGCGGGGACGTACGTCACCTTTTTTATCGAAGTCGGCCAGGACTGCTTCGGCGGCAGGGCGTCGCGGCGGGCTGTCGATATTCGGAAAAAAGAAAGCCTGTTTTGACGATGATTTTTTTGCATATACTTTCTCGTTTTGTATGGCGACGAGGCCTGTTTTGGTATATAATTTTGGTATACCATATGGAAAGGTGAAGGCACAACATGATTTTATCAGGCAAGGAAATCGTAAAGCATTTGGGTAAGGAAATTATCATTACGCCCTTTTATCCCGAACGGGTCAATCCGAACAGCTATAATTTATCGTTATATAATCAGCTGATGGTATATGATGACTACGAGCTGGACATGGCCAAGCCGAATCCAGCGTCGATTATCGACATCCCTGAAGACGGCTACGTACTGCAGCCGAATAAGCTCTATTTGGGGCGGACAAACGAGTATACGAAGACTGATGGGTATATTCCCATGCTGGAAGGCCGCTCGTCTGTCGGCCGTCTGGGCGTGTTTATCCACGTGACGGCAGGCTTCGGCGACGTCGGCTTTGCCGGCTACTGGACGCTGGAAATCTTCTGCGTCCAGCCGATCCGTATCTATCCCAACGTAGAAATCTGCCAGATTTATTACCATGACATCGACGGCGAGTACGACACGTATCAGCACGGCAAATACCAGAACAATTCGGGCATTCAGCCGAGCATGCTGTGGAAGGATTTCCAGAAGAAATAATATAGGCAAAAGAGATAAAGCATGTCTGTGCGCAGATATGCTTTTTTGCGAAAGGAGAAAGGCTATGAAAGAAATTGCATTCCAGGATATTCAGGGATTTCGCATCGGCAGCGCTCAGGATGAGCAGGGCGGCACGGGCTGTACCGTTCTCATATTTCCTGACGGCGCGCCCTGCGGCGTCGATATTCGCGGCGGCGGGCCGGCAAGCCGGGAATCGGAGCTCCTCAATCCGACGGCGGCGGCGGAAAAAATTCATGCCGTACTGTTAAGCGGCGGCAGCGCCTTCGGCCTGAACGCTGCCGGCGGGGTTATGCAGTATCTGGAAGAGAAGGGTATCGGCTTTCCGACGGGCATCTGCAACGTCCCACTTGTCGTAGCGTCTTGCATTTTTGACCTGGGATGCGGCGACAACGTCCGTCCTGATGCGGCTATGGGCTATGCGGCCTGCGTCGAATCGGAGAAACATGTGATTCGCGAAGGCAATTACGGCGCAGGAACCGGCGCGACAGTGGGCAAGCTCTGCGGCCCTAAAGGCATGATGAAGTCCGGCCTCGGCGTGTACGCCGTCCAGGTCGGCGAGCTGAAGGTCGGTGCCGTCGTCGTCGTCAACGCCGTCGGCGACGTATTGGATGAACATAATGAAATCATCGCCGGCATGCTGAACGACGAGAGAACGGGATTTGCCGATACGCGCCGCGTCATGCTGGAAGAATACGGCATGCACGATACGCTCTTTTCCCTGCGGGCGGCGGCCGGTACGACCAATACGACAATCGGCGCCGTCGTCACGAACGGAAAGTTCGACAAAAGTCACATGAAAAAAATCGCCGCCTTGGCCAGCAACGGCTTTGTGCGGACGATCCGGCCGGTCAACACGACGGCTGACGGCGATTCCTTGTACGCCCTGAGCGTCGGCGACGTAGAAGCTGACGTCAGCACGACGGGGACGATTGCCGCCTACGTTGTAGAACAGGCCGTACGCCGCGCTGTGCTGACGGCGGAACAGGCCTACGGCATTCCGGCGGCTAAAAGCTTACCTGCCTATTAGTAAAAAAACGGATTTACCATGCAGCCGTCTGATTCGACGGACTGCAGGTAAATCCGTTTTTTTATTTTTATACGAGTTTAATCAATACGACGCCGGCAATCATCGTCGCAACGCCGCATATGCCTAAAGGGTGTATGCGCAGGCCGAAGAAGCGGGCGTCTACGGTCGTCGTCAAAATCAGGCCCAGAGCGCCGAACATGGCGTAGGCGATGCTCAAATCCATGATGCGGATGAGATGAGCCAGGCAGAGAAATGACAAACTGACGAGCGCGAGAGCAGCGATTCCGTATATCTTTTGCGTAAAGCCATTTGACTTTTTCAGACAAATATTGGCGCCCAGGTCTAGCCCGACGGCGCCGATGAGGAGCAGTATGCCCAAAAGATTAAGCGTCATGAGAAACAGCCTCCTTTTCCGGCAGGGACGTGCCCAGCTTAATCATGGCTAGTCCTGACAAAATGACAAAAAATCCTAATAGTTTCAGCGGCGGCATGGGTTCATGAAATACCGACCAGGCGATGCATACCGTGCCGATGAGGCCGACGCCTTCCCATACGGCATAGGCCAGGCTGATGGGGATGCGGACGACGGCTTTACTGAGGGCGAAATAAGACAATAACATACAGGAAATCATCGTAATATAGCCTTCGGAACCGCCCTGCATGGTAAAGAACTTCATCGACGACGTGCCTGTCAACTCCAGCATAATCGCTAAAAACAACATAGACCAACAATACGCTGTGGTGTTCTTCATAGATAAAACATCCTTTCTGCAATCCTGTTGTCTTTTTTAGTTCCATTGGCTATACTAAGTATAAAGTATGGTGCAGCACCATAGTCAAGAGGTGAGTTTTATGTCCAAAAGATACTTAAAAACGGGAGAATTTGCCCGTTTATGCGGCGTGACAAAGGACACGCTGTTTCACTATGATGATATCGGCCTGCTGAAGCCGGCCCGGGTAGGCGAGAACGGCTACCGCCTCTACGGCCTGTACCAGCTGGATACGTTCGATTTAATCAGCGTGCTCAAGGAGGTAGGGCTGACCTTACACGAAGTCAAAGCGTATATTGAACGGCGGAATACGACGGAGTTTTTGCAGATGCTCAAGGAGCAGGATACGGCTCTGGCGGCGGAAATTGAAAGGCTGAGGCGCTTGCGGCGTATTTTGAAAAACACCATAGATATTACGAGCCAGTCCCTTCATGTCCCCATCAATACAATTCAGCTGATAGAACGAAAGGAGGAATACTTTATCATTACAGATGGCCAAAAGCAGCAGGATGAAAAGTCTGTCGTCGAGGCGATCAGCGATCATATAAAGTACTGCAATGCCCACCGCACGTACAACACCTTTACAATCGGTGAAATTATCGGGGAGGAGGCTATTACAGCTCAGACCTATTACACGCAGTATTACTGTTCCAAAATCGACAAGCCCGTCCGCAGCAGGCACTGCCATGTCAAGCCGGCCGGCTTGTACGCCGTTAAATACATACAGGATTCGTACGACATGCTGCCCGAGGCGTACCGGCACTTTGTCAAAGAGGTACAAGCCCTGGGATATAGGCTGTGCGGCAAGATATATGAAGAGGATATGCTCAATTATTTGACCGAAAAGGACGACGAAAACTATTTGCTGCGAATTGAAGGGCAGGTAGAGCCTGTGACCTGATGCATACGGCAAAAGCTGAATGTCTTTTCAGACAAAAAAAGAAAGCATGAGGACGACAATGCGTATCTCATGCTTTCTTACATTGGTGACCCAGTAGAGATTCGAACTCTAGACCCACAGCTTAGAAGGCTGTTGCTCTATCCAGCTGAGCTACTGAGTCATAACGAAAATGGAGCGGGTGATGGGAATCGAACCCACGTAACCAGCTTGGAAGGCTGGCGCTCTACCATTGAGCTACACCCGCATGCTGCGATATGGTCGGAGCAGCAGGATTTGAACCTGCGACCCCCTGGTCCCAAGCCAGGTGCGCTACCAAACTGCGCTATGCCCCGCCAACGAAAGATATTATATCGTGAATGAGTAGATTTGTCAAATTATTTTTTCACAAAAACGGGAACTATCGTGTCAGGCATTAGCTGTTATAAAATCATAGCCCGGCGAGGTTGAGCTCGTCGGGCTGTATATTACGTGATGAACGAGACGGTATGACGCAGCGTTCGGCAGTACTGCGGCGGGCGTTTCTTGTACTGTTTATAAAATGCGTTCCGGCGCGCGGCTGGAAAGAATTTTAAAGGCTAATGTAGAAATCTTCAGAATTTCCCTGTCTTCCGGCGCTAGTTTGGTACGGATTGCTTCGTCGTGCCCATTCAGAAGCTTCGCGGCCCAGTTCGGGTCGATCAGGGCGGAACCGCCGACGGCGGCGATATCCGAGTGTTCGAGAGCCTGCTGTACGTCGCTGCGGGTCTGGATGTTGCCGACGGAAATAATGGGCAGCCGGCCGCGGACGGTTGCGTCAATATGAGCGAGAATCGGCTTGCCGCAGTATTCCGGCTCAGCAGCCGTGCTGGTAATATGGCTTTGGGAAATATGCAGGTAATCCAGCTTCAAAGAGGCGAGCTTGTCTACGAGGTACAGCGTATCGTCGAGGGTAATGCCCGGCGTCCATTGCTCGCGCGGCGACAGGCGATAGCCGACGATAAAATCTTTTGCTCCCATTTCTCGGACAGCATCCAGGACGGCGTCGACGACGGCCAGAGGAAATGCGGCGCGGTTTTCCAGCGAGCCGCCCCAATGATCGTTCCGATTGTTGGAATGGGGTGAGAAAAACTGATGGATGAGATAGTTATTGGCCCCGTGGATTTCTATGCCGTCAAAGCCGGCTTTCATCGCGCGGACGGCGGCGTCTCTGAAATTTGCAATGACTTCGGCAATTTCTGCATCAGTCAAGGGACGGGGCGTACGGTATCCTTTCAAGGGCGCGGCTACGTCGCCGGCCGATACTAAATCATAGCCGAAAATAGCGTCCCCTTCGGCCATGCGGCCGGCGTGGAAGATCTGCATGATCGCCTTGGTGCCGTTTCGTTTAATCGCAGAAGCCATTTTGGACAGACCGGGAATAAACGAATCGTCGTAAATGGCTTCTTCGCCTAGCCAGCCGCGGCCGTTCGGCTGGACATACGAGCAGCCTGTAATGTACATGCCGACCTCGCCCGTGCGGGAGGCGTAATAGTCGACTTCCTGCGGCGTGACGTAGCCGCGGGGGTCGCTGAGGCAGACTGTAAGCGGAGCAATGGCCAAACGGTTTTTCAGAACCACGCCGTTGGGCAGAGTCAGCGTATCGTGAAATGAACGCATCGTATCACCTCTCTATACCATGTAAGTTGATTAAAAAAGTATAAATTTATAAGGCCATTATATCATGAAACAGGGGAGATGCAAATAGCAGCGATACAGTTTGTCATAAAAGGTACCATCATTGTCATAGTGAAATCAGAAGCAATCAATGATACAATAGGAAGTACACTGAATATTGTTGTCGTCGGCGAAGGAGGGCATAGCTGTACGGTATGGAACGGAATAAACGCGGAGGAGAAGCGCCCGACTGCATTCAAATACGGGGCGCGCGAGTCCATAATTTAAAAAATCTTGATATAGATATTCCTTTGGGGAAACTGGTAGCCATAGCCGGTGTATCCGGCTCAGGAAAATCGTCGCTGGCGTTGGGCGTATTGTATGCCGAAGGGTCGCGGCGGTATTTGGAAGCCTTGTCTGCCTATACGAGGCGGCGCATGACCCAGGCGGAGCAGGGCATTGAGGAGCTGCGCAGCAAGGTGGACTCGCTGGTCATCATCCCCAACGAGCGTCTGAAGTACGCCACCGACCAGAAGATCACGTTTGCCAACGCCTTTGAGATCGCCGATGACGTGCTGCGTCAGGCCGTGCAGTCCATCTCCGACCTCATCCGCGACACCGGCTTTATCAATCTGGACTTTGCCGACGTGACCGCCATCATGAAGGACGCCGGTCTGGCCCACATGGGCGTGGGCCGCGCTGCCGGCAAGGGCAAGGCCGAGGAGGCCGCCCGTATGGCCATCTCCTCCCCCCTGCTGGAGACCTCCATCAACGGCGCAAAGGGTGTGCTCATCAACGTCACCGGCTCCATGGACATCGGTCTGGAGGAGGTGGAGCAGGCCGCTACGCTGGTGCAGCAGGCCGTGCATCCCGACGCGCTCACCATCTTCGGCGCCACCTTCGACGAGACGCTGGATGACGAGATCCGCGTCACCGTCATCGCTACCGGCTTCGACGAGGAGCAGCAGGAGGCGCGCATCCTCTCCACTCCCGCTGCGGAGGCGGAGAAAAAGCCCTCGCTTCAGCCTCTGGATGAGGTGCAGGGTGAGCGGGCGCAGGACGAGATGGACAAGTCCTTCGACGAGATCCTGCGGATCTTCAACAAGGACAAGTTCTGAGAAAACAATATACACAGGCTCTCCGGCAACGCCGGAGAGCCTGTTTTACGGTGCTTGCAGGGTGCAGTCCGCCTGTAAGCGCCCCGATAAAGCAGGTATTCCCGCTTCCCGCGAGAACACAAAACTTTTCACGCCACACAAATCCCTAATGTCTGGTATTCTCCCCTTGACAACGAGGGCTTTGCATGGTATCATGTCAAAAATTCTGGAATTTTGGAGGAGTGTGAGGAAATTGTCGTTGGTTTTCGGGGATGCTTTTGCCGTACAGCGGGACACCTTTTCCGGCAATGATTTTCCTATTTCCGCTGGGGATGGTGTTTCTATCAGCGGCCATGATTTTTCCGATTTTGTTGTTTTACCTGGCTTTGTCGATGTACATGTACATCTTCGGGAGCCGGGTTTTTCTTATAAGGAGACGATCCGCACCGGCACGCTGGCGGCGGCGCGGGGCGGCTACACCACCGTCTGCGCCATGCCCAACCTGAACCCGGTGCCGGACAGTGCGGCGCACCTGCAATCGCAGCTCGACCTCATCCGCGCAGGCGCCGCCATCCGCGTCCTCCCCTACGGTGCGATCACCGTGGGACAGCAGGGGGCGGAGCTGGCCGCGCTGGAGGAGCTGGCGCCGTATGTGGTCGCCTTCTCCGACGACGGACGAGGGGTGCAGGACGACGACATGATGCGCCGCGCCATGCGGAAGGCCAAGGAGCTGGGCAAGCTCATCGTGGCTCACTGCGAGGACAACTCGCTGCTGCGGGGCGGCTACATCCACAACGGGGCGTATGCCCGGGCCCACGGTCACCGGGGCATCTGCTCGGAGAGCGAGTGGCGGCAGATCCAGCGGGATCTGGCGCTGGTGCGGGAGACAGGCTGCGGCTACCACGTCTGCCACATCTCCACCAAGGAGAGCGTGGATCTGATCCGGCGCGCCAAGGCGGAGGGGCTGGATGTGACCTGCGAGACCGCCCCCCACTATCTGCTGCTGGACGACGCCATGCTGGAGGAGGACGGCCGCTTTAAGATGAACCCCCCGCTGCGGGACAAGTCCGACCGGGAGGCGCTGCTGGCGGGGCTGGCGGACGGCACCATCGACATGATCGCCACCGACCACGCGCCCCACAGCGCGGAGGAAAAGAGCCGCGGCCTTGAGAAAAGCGCCATGGGCATCGTGGGCCTTGAGACGGCCTTCCCCCTGCTGTACACCTACCTTGTCAAGCCCGGCGTTCTCTCTCTCGACAAGCTGGTGGCGCTGCTGCACACCAATCCCTGCCGCCGCTTCGGTATCCCCACCGGCGGAACAGGCTGCACGGCCCGCGACTTTACGGTATTCGATCTGCACGCGGCATACACCATCGACCCGGAGGAATTCCAGTCCATGGGACGTGCCACGCCCTTTGCCGGCTGGACGGTACAGGGCCGCTGTCTGCTGACTGTGGCGGGCGGCAAGGTCGCCTGGCGCGACGAAACACTCTGCACAGGAGGATCCCACACATGAAGCAGGTATCGCTGCACCTTTTAGAAAATACGGCGCTGGCGCAGGGCATCTACCGCCTGCGGCTGGGCGGCGACGTCTCCGCTGTCACCGCCCCCGGCCAGTTCGTCAACATCAAGCTGGACGGCTTCTTTCTCCGCCGCCCTATCTCCGTGTGCGACTGGCAGGACGGCGAGCTGACGCTGATCTATAAGGTACTGGGCCGGGGTACGGCACAGATGGCCACGCTGCCCGTCGGCACGGCGCTGGATGTGCTCACCGGCCTTGGCAACGGCTACGACCTGTCCCCCGCCGGGGAAGCCCCCCTGCTGGTGGGCGGCGGCGTGGGCATCCCGCCCCTGTATGGCCTTGCCAAGCGCCTGACGGCGCGGGGCAAGCGCGTCACGGCGGTGCTGGGCTTCAACTGCGCCGCCGAGCAGTTCCTCGTGGAGGATTTTCGGGCGCTGGGTGTAAAGGTAATCGTCCTGACAGCCGATGGCAGCGCCGGTGTGCGCGGCCTCGTCACCGACGGCATGGCGCTGGCGCAGGGTTACAGCTACCTGTACACCTGCGGGCCGGAGGCCATGCTCCGGGCAGTGTATGACCGCTGCGTCACCTCCGGACAGTTCAGCTTTGAGGAACGCATGGGCTGCGGCTTCGGCGCGTGCATGGGCTGCTCCTGCCAGACGAAATACGGCAACAAGCGCATCTGCACCGACGGCCCCGTGCTGGTAAAGGAGGAGGTCATATGGTAACGACATCGGTGAACCTCTGCGGCATCACGCTGGACAACCCCATCATCCCCGCCAGCGGCACCTTCGGCTTCGGGCAGGAATTTGCCAAGCTCTACGACATCAATATACTGGGTACGTTCTCCTTCAAGGGGACGACCCGCGAGCCCCGGTTCGGGAACCCCACGCCCCGCATCGCGGAGTATGCCGGCGGCCTGCTGAACGCGGTGGGTCTGCAAAATCCCGGCATTGACGCGGTGATTGCCCACGAGCTGCCCCAGCTCCGGGAGATCTTCCACAAGCCGGTGATGGCCAATGTCAGCGGCTTCTCCATCGACGAGTACACCGAGGTCTGCCGCCGGCTGGACGATGAGGCGCAGGTGGGCTGGATCGAGGTCAATATCTCCTGCCCCAACGTCCATGGCGGCGGCGCCGCCTTCGGCGCGGCGCCGGAGACCGCCGCCGCGGTAACGCGGGCGGTGCGGGCTGTGACGAAAAAGCCCATCATCATGAAGCTCTCCCCCGCTGCGGCGGATATTGCCGCCGTGGCCAAGGCCTGCGAGGAGGCCGGAGCCGATGGCGTCAGCCTGATCAATACCCTGCCGGGTATGCGCATCGACCTGAAGCGCCGCCGTCCCCTGCTGGCCAACGGCACCGGCGGTATGTCCGGGCCGGGGATCTTCCCGCTGGCTGTCCGGATGGTGTATCAGGTCTACGAGGCGGTACGCATCCCCATCGTGGGCATGGGCGGCGTCTCCTGTGCGGAGGACGTGGTGGAGCTGATGCTGGCGGGCGCCACGGCGGTAGGCGTGGGCGCTGCCAATCTGGTGGATCCCTACGCCTGCAAGAGCATCATCGAAGCGCTGCCATCCACCTTGGCGGCTTACGGCATACAGGACATCAAAGATATCATAGGAGGTGCCCACCATGGGTAAGGACGTTATCATCGCATTGGATTTCGACAGCAAGGAAAAGACGCTGGCTTTTCTGGATCGCTTTACCGGCGAAAAGCCCTTTGTCAAGATCGGCATGGAGCTTTTCTACGCCGAGGGGCCGCAGGTAGTGCGGGATATCCGCGCTCGCGGTCATAAGATCTTCCTCGACCTGAAGCTCCACGACATTCCCAACACCGTGAAAAAGGCCATGGCCGCCCTGTCCGCGCTGGATGTGGACATCGTGAACCTCCACGCCGCGGGGACGCAGGCCATGATGACCGCCGCGCTGGAGGGCCTGACCCGTCCCGATGGTACCCGCCCGCTGCTCATCGCCGTGACGCAGCTGACCTCCACGGAGCAGGCGCGCATGGAGCAGGAGCTGCTGATCCACGAGCCCATGGAGCAGGTGGTGCTGCACTACGCGGAGAACGCGGCCAAGGCCGGTCTGGACGGCGTGGTCTGCTCCCCCCGCGAGGCCGGGATCATCCATGAGCGCTGCGGCGCGGACTTTTTGACCGTGACGCCCGGCGTGCGCTTTGCCGATGCCGCCGGTGACGACCAGAAGCGCGTCACCACCCCCGCCGAGGCCAAGGCCATCGGCGCGGACTACATCGTGGTGGGCCGCCCCATCACCCAGGCGGATGATCCGGTGGCCGCCTATACGCGCTGCAAAGCGGAATTTGTGGACTGAGCTGTAGGAAAGGAGACACGATCACTATGGAAATGAACCGTCAAGTCGCCAGAGGGCTGCTGTCGATCAGCGCCGTGTTCCTGCGCCCGCAGGAGCCCTTCACATGGGCCAGCGGCATCAAGAGCCCCATCTACTGT
>USGG01000053.1 GCA_900554215.1 uncultured Megasphaera sp. | reverse complement strand
AAATCGCAATCCAGCAACGCGATTGCGATTTTGAGAGGAGGCGCAGCGGAATGGATGAGCTTTCGCGCTCTGCGCGGAAGCGAAGGATATGGAGCTTGTGCCGACGAAGGAGCCAGCATCGCATTTGGCTAGTCGCCGGTCCACCGGCTCCCCGCCAAATGCCCCAAATCGGGCAGAAGCCTGTGCCCACTTTTACGAACGGAGGAAAGATGAAAAAGGACAAACAATTCAGCATTCGCATTTCGGAACAGGATTTAGTCGGCACGGCCGCCGGCATGTCCCTGACGGGATTCGTCCCATTTGTGTCTACGTACGGCGTGTTTCTGACCGGCCGGGCGTGGGAACAGATCCGCAATACAGTCGGGTATAATCGTTTGAACGTCAAGTTGGGCGGTGCTCATGCCGGTATTTCCGTGGGGCCTGACGGCGGGACGCATCAGGCTCTAGAAGACGTGGCGCTCATGCGGACGATTCCCAACATTATGGTCGTCGTTCCCTGCGATTATAAGGAAACGTATAAGGCGACCATGGCTGTATACGATATGATAGGGCCTTCGTATATCCGGTTCAGCCGCAATCCTGTGCCGGTCGTCACCGACGACGACACGCCCTTTACGATTGGCAAGGCTTCTGTATTCCGCAAGGGGACGGACGTCACGATTTTTGCCAACGGCATCATGGTGCATCAAAGCTTGGAAGCAGCGAAGACCCTGGCTGGCGAAGGCGTTTCTGTACAAGTCGTCAACGTCCATACGGTCAAGCCCTTGGATGAAGACCGCATCGTATCCTGCGCTGCCGCGACGGGAGCCGTCGTCGTATGCGAAGAACACCAGCGCATCGGCGGGCTGGGAAGTGCTGTATGTGAATGCCTGGTTCAGCGCTGCTGCGTGCCTGTTGAACTGGTAGGCATTCGCGATCGGTTCGGAGAGTCGGGCCGGCCAAACGAATTGCTGGAGGCCTACGGCTTGGGTCCCAGTCATGTTGCGGAGGCTGTCAGGGCCGTATTGAAACGAAAATAGAGAGAAAGCTGTCATGAAGGAGAGGTTCCAAATCATGACAGCTTTTTATTAATAGGATAGATTTTTTCTGAACTGCAGAATGGCCCGGCTGGGGATTTGGGCGGAGAAGATGCCGATAGTCATGAGGACGCAGCCTATGAACTCGCGCATGCTCATCCATTCACCGAGAAGGAGCATGCCGGCCAACGCGCCGAAGATCATTTCGAAACTGCAGAGGAGAGATGCCTCTGTCGGCGGGACCTTCCGCTGGGCGACGATTTGCAGGGTATAGCCGACGCCGCTGGATAAAATGCCGCAGTAGATGATGGGCACCGCCGAGGCGGCGATCATGGCGACGGTCAGTGTTTCTCCGTAAAAGGGCATAGCGATAAAGTTGTAGCAGCCGCAGGCGATAAATTGGCCAACGGCCAGCTTGATGCCGGAAAAATACGGTACGAATCGATCGATGAATAAAATATGCAGGGACCAGAAGACGACGCCGATGAGATTCAGCAGGTCGCCGAAGTTGATGGCCTCGCCGCTGCCGTGGAAAGCCAGAAGATACAGTCCCGATACGGCGATAAGGCAGCCGAGGATATGGGCTAGGCGCAGCGTATTTTTCATCAGCAAGCCGATCAGGGGGACGGCTACGATATACAGGGATGTGATGAACCCAGCTTTGCCGGCTGTAGTATAAATGAGTCCAACCTGCTGAAAGGAAGAGCCGGAAAACAGGAAAAATCCCAGAATTGCGCTGGCCGTCACGAGGGTCAGCCCCTTAGGCGGAGCTGCGTATGTTTCCTCGTCCTTGTGGCGGTTCATATACAGTACGGGAAAGAGGGACAGCGCGCCCAGCCAGAACCGGAGGCCGTTAAAGGCGAAGGGGCCGATCGTTTCCATACCCGTGCGCTGGGCTACGAAGGCGCAGCCCCAGACGAGGGCTGTGAGTAAAAGCATAAGTCGATATTTCACGTGCTGATGCTCCTTTCGTATAAAAATATGCAGAACGAATTTATTATACCATGAAACCTGCAGCGAATACAGGGGCCGCCGCAGTGCCGGCAGAACTGGCCAGGCAACGAATGGCAAAATTTCATTGCTCCTATTCATTCATATGATGTATAATATACGTAGAATTAATTTGGAGGCGAGTGTATTGTATACTAATGCATTGCTGACGGACCTGTATCAGCTGACGATGATGCAGGGGCTGTTTTTAGAAGGCAAACACGAGCAGTACTGCGTGTTTGACCGGTATTATCGGAGCAATCCGTTCAACGGCGGCTATACTGTCGTCGCCGGATTGGAACACTTGATTGACTATGTTTCCCGCATCCATTTCAGCGATGACGACATAGACTACTTGAAAAAGACGGGAATTTTCTGCGATGAATTTCTTGAATATCTGCGGACCTGGTCCTTTACCGGCGACATCTACGCCATGCCGGAAGGCACCGTGGCTTTTCCGCAGGAAGTGCTCCTGCGCGTTCATGCCAAAAAAGACGAATGCCTGCTCTTAGAAACGTGCATGTCCATGATCATGAACCATGAAAGCCTCATTGCCACGAAGGCCCGCCGCGTCCGTACCGTCGCCGGCAAAGACGCATTGATGGAGTTCGGCCTGCGCCGGGCGCAGGGAGAATCGGCCGGTGTGTACGGCGCCCGTTCGGCGATGATCGGCGGCTTCAACGGCACGAGCAACGTGCTGGCCGGCGCATTGTTCCACATTCCTATTCTGGGGACGATGGCTCACAGCTGGGTCATGAGCTTTCCGACGGAATTGGAAGCGTTCCGCGCCTACGCCCGGCAGTATCCGAACAACCTCATCCTGCTGGTCGATACGTACAACACCCTTAAGCAGGGCGTACCCGACGCCATTACGGTTTTCCAGGAAATGAGGGAAGCGGGCACGCTGCCTAAGACGTACGGCATCCGTTTAGACAGCGGCGACTTGGCTTACCTGTCGAAGGAAGCCCGCCGGATGTTTGAAGAAGCCGGCTTCGGCGACGCCGTAATCGCCGCGTCAAACGACCTGGATGAAACGCTTATTTCCGAATTGAAGATTCAGGGCTGCGCCATCAATTCGTGGGGCGTCGGCACCAATCTGATTACGGCGAAGGGCAGCCCGTCTCTGGGCGGCGTATTCAAGCTTGTCGGTCAATATGACGGCAACGTTTTCGTACCGAAAATCAAGATGAGCGACAACGCCGAAAAAATTTCAAACCCGGGGATTAAAAACGTCCTGCGCATTTACGACAAGAAGACGGGCAAGATGAAAGCGGACATCATCGCGCTGGAAGGAGAAATGATCGACCCGACGCAGGACCTGCATTTGACCAGCGACAAAGCGCCGTGGCGGTCTCGGCTGATTCCGGCCAATTCCTTTGAAGTCAAGACGATGCTCCGGCCGATTTTCCAGAAAGGAAAGCTGGTCTACGACTTGCCGTCCTTGTCGGATATCATCGCCTATGCGGACGAACAAATGGACAGCCTGTGGCCTGAATACCAGCGCCTCGTCAACCCGGAAGAAATGTGGGTGCAGCGCAGCGCTAAGGTTTCGGCATTGCGGGAAAAGGTTTTGAAAGAAGAATCGCTGCATTTCTTTTAAGCGGCATGAATAGGACACTGCATATTCCAGCAAACTGGATATGCAGTGTTTTTCTATGGCATAGGCGGACTCTTGCGTACTATGATATAATACATCATATATGCGTTTTTTATATTTAAAATGAGAAGGTGAACGAATGAAAGGGACGATCTTAGGCGATATTGTCGGTTCGCCTTATGAATTTTGCGAAAGTCCGATCAAGACGAAGGATTTCACCTGGTTTGCTGAAGGATCGCGGTTTACGGACGATACGGTGACGACTGTAGCCGTTGCAGCGGCTCTGGCCGAAGGAAAGGAATCGCGCTGCGGATATATCGGGCCGCTGCGGCGGCAGCTGAAATACTGGTGCCGCCGATATCCCAATGCCGGGTTTGGCCGGCAGTTTGCCTGCTGGTTTTCATCGGACGGGAGTGCGCCGTACGGCAGCTATGGCAACGGTGCGGCCATGCGCGTAGCGCCTGCCGCCTGGGTTGGCCGTTCGTTGGACGAGGTGCAGGCCTTGGCGGAAATTACGGCTCTCGTCACGCACGACCATCCTGAAGCCGTGCAGGGAGCCGTCGCCGTAGCGTCCGCCATATATTTAGCCCGAACCGGAAGCAGTAAAGACGATATCCGCGCCTATATGCGGCGGTATTTTTATCCCTTGACGGCTTCTCTCGATGAAATACGGCCCGGGTATGCTTTTACCTGCCGGACGGCGGACAGCGTGCCGGAAGCGATTGAATCATTTTTGGAAAGCGGCAATCTGCAAGATGCGATTGACAACGCCGTGTCCCTCGGAGGCGATACGGATACGCAGGCGGCTATAGCCGGCTCCATTGCCGAGGCGTTTTACGGCGTGCCTGACTGGCTGTGGCAGAAGGCCCAATCCTATTTGCCGAAGGATATGCTGTCTGTTGTAGTGAATTTTGAAGTGCAATATATGAAGTAAGGGGCGATATAATGGCCAATAAAGAACTTTTAACGAAATATGAAAAGCTGCGCGCCGTCGTCACCGATATGGGCAGCGTCGTCGTCGGTTTTTCCGGCGGCGTAGACAGCACTTTTTTGACCTATGTTGCTGGTGACGTATTGGGCGATAAGGCCTTGGCCGTAACGGCTGTGTCGCCGACCTTGCCAGAAGGGGAAGAGCACGCGGCCTGCCAGATGGCGGTACAGATGGGGGTTGCTCATGTCGTCATGCCGTCGCGGGAATTTGATAATGAGGAATTTGTCAAAAATCAGCCGGACCGCTGCTATATCTGCAAGAAAATACGATTTACTGCTTTAGCGGTTTTGGCGAAAGAACGCCGGTACCGGTGGGTAGCCGACGGCAGCAACGTCGACGACTTAGGCGATTACCGTCCCGGCATGAAGGCGCTGAGAGAATTGGCCGACGTCGTGCGCAGTCCCATGGTGGAGGCGGGGCTGACAAAAGGGGACATACGGGAGCTTTCAAAAATGCTTGGACTGCCGACGTGGAACAAGCAGAGCGCGGCCTGCCTGGCCAGCCGGATTCCCTATGGCGTGCCTTTATCGCCCCAGCGTCTGCGCCAGGTCGACCAGGCCGAGGCGTACATCGCTCCCTTTGTGAAGGGCTCATTGCGCGTGCGCCACCACGGCGACGTCGCCCGTATCGAAGTAGGACAAGGTGAAATCTCCGCCGTGCTGCAGCATGGAGCTGAGATCGTTCAGGCCCTACGCGGCTACGGTTTTACCTACGTTACCGTCGATTTAGGCGGATACGCCATGGGAAGCTTGAACGAAGGAATCGAGACAAGGGAGGAAACATAAATGGCAATTACGAAGAAAGTAAAGCAGAAAATGCTGCAGCGGTTTCAGGATCAGTACGGTATCATGAAGCCGGCCCTGCATTATACGACGCCTTTCGAGCTCATGATAGCCGTCATCTTATCGGCCCAGTGCACGGACGAACGGGTAAACATTGTCACGGCCGGCATGTTTCCGGAATATAACACGCCGGAAAGGATGCTGACCCTGGGTCTGGAAGGACTGGAAGAAAAAATACGCACCTGCGGCCTGTACCACAGCAAGGCCAAGAACATCTTGGCCAACTGCGCTATCCTGTGCGAACAGTACGGCGGCGAAGTGCCCCAGACCTTTGACGAACTGGTCAAGCTGCCCGGCGTAGGGCGCAAGACGGCGAACGTGCTGGTCAGCATTTTATTCGACACGCCGGCTATCGCCGTCGACACGCACGTATTCCGCGTGTCCAACCGCCTGCAGCTGGCCGAAGGGAAGACGCCTCTGGAAGTCGAAAAGGGCTTGCAGAAAGCCATTCCCGAGGAATGGTGGAGCCGGGCCCACCACTGGCTCATCTGGCACGGCCGCCGCATATGCAAAGCCCGCAAGCCGGCCTGCGACGACTGTTTCCTGGCCGACTTGTGTCCTGCCTCGTCAATTGACAAAACAGCTAAAACTCGGTAAGATAGAACATGCTTAGGCTACAGCCATTTTAATAATGGGGGAGGGTTCATTCAATATGGATTTAAAATACGTAAAGGGCAGCTATATGGATGAAATCATGTGTGAAGGCAAGCCGGTCTTGTTCATGCTGGAAGGGCTGGAAGAAGGCCGGGACGAAGAAGCTCGCCGCTATGGCGAACACGTATGGGAATGGATTTTGGCGCACCGCTCCCGCGTTATGACCCACGCGCCCCTCATCGCTAATTTTAAAAATAAAAAATGGCGGGCTGACGGAGAGCCCGAAGTGTCGGCAGAAGAAATATGCGGCTACCTGCAGCGCATCAATTCTGTATATGTAACTTATAACGGCGGCTTTGATATCTTCTTCGATACGCACAACGTCTTTGAGGAACGGTCTATCGTCGTTTCTATGGGCAAAAACTTCGTCTTTAAAGGCGTTAAGCTTCTTTAATATATTGTCGAAATACGAGTGATGTGATACAATAAAAACAGTCTTGACAGTGAGGTGAAAGATAATGGCAAAACATATCATTACGATTAATACGGAATCGATTCAGAAAACGACGCAGCATGCTGGCTGCAGCGAATGTCAGACTTCTTGTCAGTCCGCTTGCAAAACGTCCTGCACCGTAGGCAATCAGGTCTGCACGAAATAATCAACATTGTTTATGAGGACGCCCTTTACCGTCAGGTAAAGGGTATTCTTGTTGTATGGAGGAATAATGACTACGATAAAACCGATGATTCACAAGTATTGTCAAAACGGCACGTACATGCTGCTGGACGTCAACAGCGGCATTATCAACGTAATAGATAAGCTGACATATGATATTCTCGACGTATACGACGGAACGAATAAAGATGCGGTGTACGCGGCCTTTGACGGCGCATATGCCAAAGAAGAAATAGAAGAAACGCTGGGAGAGCTGGACGAGCTCATCGAAAAGGAACTGCTCTTTGCGCCTATGGCCGAAGACTTCAAGGTCGTCGCCGAAGAGGAACCTATCGTGAAATCCCTGTGCTTAAATATTGCCCACGACTGCAACCTGCGCTGCAAATATTGCTTCGCGTCGCAGGGCGACTATGACACGCATAAGCGGGAGCTTATGAGCTTCGACGTCGCAAAACAGGCCGTCGACCTGCTTATCCGCAGTACCGAAGGGAAGCGACAGCACTGTGAAATCGACTTTTTCGGCGGCGAACCGCTCATGAATTTCGATGTCGTCAAGCAGACGATCGAATACATCCGCGAGCAGGAAAAAATCCACGACAAAGTTTTTAAGCTGTCTCTGACGACGAACGGCATGCTGTTGGACCCGGCCAAGGTCAAATACCTTACGGAAAATCACATCAGCCTGATCCTGAGCCTCGACGGACGGCCGGAAGTGCACAACCGCATGCGCCCCGACGCCGGCGGCCGTGATTCCTATGATTCGTGCGCTAAACATCTCGTCTACGCGGCGGAGCACCGCGACGGTGAAGAATACTACGTCCGCGGCACCTATACGAAATACAACCTGGACTTCGCCAAAGACGTAGAACACATGGCCGATTTAGGCTTTGAGGGCCTGTCTATGGAACCCGTCGTAGGCGACGATTTGTCCTATGCCATTACAGAAGACGATTTGCCCCGCATTTATGAAGAATACGACGCACTGACAGATTTATATTTGCAGCGTATGGATGAAGGCCGCCCCTTTATCTACTACCACTTCATTATGGACTTGTACCGCGGCCCCTGCATTGCCAAGCGCCTCCGCGGCTGCGGCGCCGGCCATGAGTACATGTGCGTCGTGCCGAACGGCGACATTTATCCCTGCCACCAGTTCGTAGGCCAGGACGAATACGTCATCGGCAATGTATATGACGGCGTTACGGATACAAAGCTGCCGCCGCTGTTCCGCGATATGCACGTCCTCAACAAGCCGATTTGCTGCGACTGCTGGGCGAAATTCTTCTGCAGCGGCGGCTGCCATGCCAACAATATCAAATACGGCGGAGATATTAAAACGCCGTATGAGCTGAGCTGCAAGATTCAGAAAAAGCGCATTGAATGTGCCATGTACATCCAGGCTGTATTAGCCATGCGCGGCCAAAAGGCCCGCTTATTTGGCGACGACCGGGATGACTGCGAAGGATGCGGCGCCTGTGAATAAGCTGAAACGAGGCTTGGTGCTCGTCGTATTTCTCTATCTCCTGTATGCGATTGCTAAAGAAGGGCCGACGACGGAATTGGTCGGACTGCTCCTGCTTCTGGCGTTTGTCTTTATCATGCAGTGGTGGATGAAAAGCGACCTTCGCAGGCGAATGAAAGAAAAACAAAAAGACGAAATACAATAGGATGTCCGTATACGACGCGCAGGAAGAACGCTGATTTTTCCTGCGCGTTTTTGTATAGGAATGGACCGAGCATCTTTTGAATGTGGATGTAGAAAATAAAACATAAAAAGTCTACTAAATTTGTTGACTTTATGAGAAAACAGGAGTATGCTATGGGTGTAAGCAAAAGTGCATCGTAAAGGTGTACTTTAAATTTGGAGTAATTATATATTATTTATAGACGCGCAGGAGTGAAGCATTATGGCAGAATTATTAAACATAGAAAGGCTGAAAGTAGAAGTTGAAGGAAAGGAAATCTTAAAGGGATTGGATTTAACCGTTCGTGCCGGCGAAGTCCACGTCATCATGGGAACGAACGGCGCAGGGAAATCGACGTTGTTCAACGCCGTTATGGGGCATCCGAAATATACCGTTACAGGCGGCAGCATTTTCTTCGAAGGGAAGGATATTACGCGCATGCCCGTAGACGAACGGGCTAAGGCGGGTATTTTCATGGCCTTCCAGGCACCCATTGCCGTGCAGGGTATTTCTGTGGAAAACTTTACCCGCAACGCTAAAAGTACGATAAGCGGCGAAACGCAGCGCATCATGCCCTTCCGCAAAAAGCTGAAAGCGCAGATGGAAGAGCTGAAAATGGACGGGTCCTATGCTTCCCGTTACGTCAACGACGGATTTTCCGGCGGCGAACGAAAGAAGACGGAAATCCTTCAAATGTGTATGCTGGAACCGAAACTGGCTATGCTGGATGAAATTGACTCGGGTCTTGATGTCGATGCCGTCCGCGTCGTGTCGCAGACCGTGGCGAAATACCACGACGAGGGGAATGCTCTCATGGTTATTACGCATCACAGTGAAATTTTGCAGGGCCTTCAGCCGGACGTGGTTCATGTCCTCATCGACGGAAAAATCGTCAAGTCCGGCGGTCCGGAATTGATCCAGGTCATCGAGGAAAAAGGCTACGACAGCTTTAGATAAAGAGAAAGGCAGGTACAATGTCATGACTACTATGGCTAATGCGGCGGAACAGAAGCGGAAAGACGAACGCAGGACGATCGAAGCGTTTTCTGATTTCAGCAATATATATAACTTTAAAAAGGACTTTACGTATTCCTATAAAACCCAGGCCGGCTTGACGGAAGACATCGTCCGGACTATTTCGGCAGAAAAAAAGGAACCGAAATGGATGCTCGATTTCCGTTTGAAATCGCTGGATATTTTTCACCATCTGGAATATCCTGTTTGGGGTCCCGATATCAGCGAACTCCATATGGACGACATCGTTACCTATGTTCGGCCTAATACGCAGATGAAAGCCAGCTGGGACGACGTGCCTGACGACATCAAGGATACCTTCGACCGGCTGGGGATTCCCGAGGCGGAAAAAACATCCCTGGCCGGCGTAGGGGCCCAGTACGATTCGGAAGTTGTATATCACAGCATTCAGGAAGAACTGGTGCAGCAGGGCGTAATCTACACGGACTTTGAAACGGCACTGCGGGAATACGAGGATATCATTCGGGCCCATTTTATGAAGCTCGTGCCGCCGACAGATCATAAGTTTGCCGCTCTCCACGGAGCCGTCTGGTCCGGCGGTTCCTATGTATACGTGCCGGCCGGCGTAGACGTATCCATTCCGCTGCAGAGCTATTTCCGCCTGAACGCGCCCGGAGCCGGTCAGTTTGAGCATACGCTGATTATTGTGGAAAACGGCGCAAAGGTGCATTTCATCGAAGGCTGTTCCGCTCCGAAATACAACGTAGCCAATCTCCACGCAGGCTGCGTCGAATTGTTTGTCGGCGACGACGCAACGCTGACCTACTCGACTATAGAAAACTGGTCGAAGAATATGTATAACTTAAATACGAAACGAGCGATTGTCGGCCGAAACGGCACGATCAACTGGGTGACAGGGTCCTTTGGTTCCCATACATCCTGCCTGTACCCCATGAGTATCCTGCAGGGAGAAGGGGCGCACTGCGAATTTACAGGCGTTACCTTTGCCGGGAAAGGGCAGTATCTCGATACGGGATCGAAAGTAGTCCATAACGCGCCGAAGACGACGAGCAATATCAATTCCAAATCCATCAGCAAGGATGGCGGCGTCTGCATTTACCGCGGCAGTGTCGTTATCAATCCGCGAGCCGAAGGGGCAAAGGCCAACGTCAGCTGTGAATCGCTGATGCTGGACGAGGAATCGCAGTCCGATACGATTCCGGCAATTGTCGTCAAGAATGACAACGTTGATCTTGGCCATGAAGCGTCTATTGGCCGTATTTCTGACGAAGCCGTTTTCTATCTTATGAGCCGTGGTCTCAGTGAAGATGAAGCTAGGGCGATGCTGGTCAAAGGGTTCGTTGAACCTGTTTCTAAGGCCCTTCCGCTGGAATACGCCGTAGAAATGAACAATTTAATAAACCTCGAATTAAAAGGGTCCTTGACCTAAGGAGGGGAGATATAAATGAATGCAAAGAAGACAACGCCTGTGATGGCTGTATATAATGAACTTCCACGGCCTACATTCCGGACAATAAAAGTCAATAATTTAGAGCTTGAGCCGCTGCCGGAACAGCCATCGGGCAAATATACGCCGCAAAATCAATGTGAAGGAGACATATCTCTGTATTTTTATCAGGGGAACGGCATGCCCGATTTGGGAGACTTTCGAGGGGCTAATGGCGATGCGCTGGAACGGGCACTTCGCCATGCCGACAAGGGGTGTGCTATTGAAGCGGAAGCGGGAACCAGAGGAACGGCTCGCTTAGTATATGAAGTAACTGATGACCATCCGGTATTAAATCGGCAGCTCCGTATTACCGCCAGGAGCGGCAGCGATGTGACGGTGTATTTGGTATTTGAAGGCGGGGCAGATGGCGGTGAGGTAAACTTACTGCACTACATATATGCAGAAGCGGGAGCCCATGTCAAGATCGTAAAGGTACAGGTTCATGAAGGCAATGTCCGTCATATTGAGCACCGCTATGCTGAAACGGCTGAAGGCAGCGCTGTTGAGTATGTCAGCGCTGAATTGGGGGCAAAAGAAGCCATTCTCTATTACAAGACGGATCTGCTGCATGATGAAAGCGCTTTTGACAGCAAAAGCTTATATTTAGGCCAAGACAAGCAAATTATTGACTTTTCTTACTGGATTCCTATGAAAGGAAAGAAGACGAAAGCTGATGTTATGATAGCAGGCGCACTGCAGGACGAATCTAAAAAAGCCTTTCGCGGCACAATTGATTTTTTACGGGGCAGCAAAAAGGCTGTTGGTTCTGAAGCGGATACGTGCATTCTCCTAAGTCCTAAGGTACATTCGATTTCGGTTCCTCTGCTGTTGTGCAAAGAAGACGACGTTGTCGGCAATCATGCCTCTAGTGCTGGACAGATTGACCAGGACACGCTGTTTTATCTCATGAGCCGAGGGTTTGATTACAGAGGTGCTCAGGCGATTGTTGTCGAGTCCCATATTCGTCCCGTCGTCGATGCTTTAGGGGACGATGCGCTGGCAGAACGGGTCCTTCAAACCGTACGAGACCGGATGAATTCCTAATGATAGAAAGGTGATAACTATGCTGAATGTACGCAATGATTTTCCTATTTTAACGAAACAACACAATGGTCACAATCTTGTGTACCTTGACAATGCGGCAACGACGCAAAAGCCCAAGCAGGTGATTCAATCTGTCGTCGATTTCTTAGAAAACCATAATGGGAATCCCCATCGCGGGGCTCATATCCTAAGCGTCGAAGCATCGGAGGCTTACGACCAGGCACGGGAAGCGGTGCGCCGGTTTATCAATGCTCGCAGCAGTGAAGAAGTCATTTTTGTCCGCAATGCGACTGAAGGGATGAACCTCATTGCCCGGAGCTATGGTGAAACGCATCTGCAGAAAGGTGATAAAATCGTTATTCCTATTTCGGAACATCATGCCAACCTTGTGACGTGGCAGCGGGTCTGCCGGGTAACCGGTGCGGAATTGGTATATATGTATCTTGATGCCGTAGGACACTTTACGGAAGAAGATCTGGCTAAGATTGATAAAAATACCAAAATCGTGGCCTTTGCCGGAGTCAGTAATGTCTTGGGCATGAAGGTGCCTGCTGCGCGAATTATTGAAAAAGCACATAGTGTGGGAGCTGTTGCCGTATATGACGGAGCGCAGGCTGTGCCGCATATGAAAGTTGACGTACAGGATTTGGACTGTGACTTCATGGTCTTTTCCGGACATAAGATGCTCGGGTCTGCCGGCACAGGCGTCGTTTACGGCAAAAAAGACCTGCTCAATGACATGGAACCCTTTTTGCTGGGCGGGGACATGATCGAATATGTACAGGAACAGACGACGACTTTCAACGTATTGCCTTTTAAATTTGAAGCTGGCACGGAAAACGTCGAAGGCGCCGTAGCCCTCCATGCAGCCATTAATTACCTGGAACGTTTGGGATGGGATGCTATTGAAGCGCATGAACGAGCTTTAATTGTTCGGGCTTTGGAAGGAATGAAGCGTATTCCTCACATCCGGATTATCGGCAGTACAGACCCGGCAGAAAAGACGGGAGTCATCACTTTTATGATTGATGGAGTTCATCCTCACGATGCGGCGACGATTCTTGACAGCTACGGCATAGCTATCCGTTCCGGACATCACTGTGCACAGCCTTTTGGTGCACACATCGGGGCAGAAGCATCAAACCGTATTAGCTTCTATATTTATAATACGATAGAAGAGGTAGACTACTTCCTTGAAAAACTGCCCTTAGTGCGCAGGCAAATGGGCTACAAGGATTAAGGAGGCTGACGAGATGGAATCGATGAACGAATTATATTCTGAAATTATTTTGGAACATAACCAGCGTCAGGAAAACAAGCGGTTGTTGGATGCTTATACGATGGAAGAACGGGGACATAATCCGAGCTGCGGCGACGATATCACGCTGCAGGCGGATATTCAGGACGGCGTTATCGTTGATGCGGCGTATACTGGCCACGGCTGTGCCATCAGCCAGGCTTCAGCAGATATCATGATAGATATTATTAAAGGGAAATCGGTAACGGATGCACTTCGTCTTGTCGATTTATTCTTAGAAATGATCAAGAGAAATATTACCGATGAAGACCAGCTGGAGGAACTGGAAGATGCTATAGCTCTTAAAAACATTTCCAACATGCCGGCCCGCGTCAAATGTGCCGTTTTAGCATGGCATACACTGAAAGAAGCAGTTGAACGCGGAGGCGTCCGCTAATTGCTGTCTGGCCGTCTCATATGCGTTATGAGCAAACGCATATGAGACGGCATGTTTTTTGAGAAAAAAGTATTGACAAAGCTTCGAAAAGGGGATATACTAAACAAGCTGTTGCGGCAGGGCGCCGCGGCAGGCCGGACGAACCGGACCGCTTGCAAAGAACTTCAAAAAAAGTGCTTGACAAGCGAGAGTGAGTCTGGTAAGATATACAAGTCGTCGCGAGACGGCATGGCCTTTGAAAACTGA
>USGG01000052.1 GCA_900554215.1 uncultured Megasphaera sp. | reverse complement strand
CTCCAGAAACAGACGAATAGTCTCCCAAAGAAATACCGTAATCTACCTCTACGCTGAGGTTATTGCCGATTCCAAAGGCATTATCTCCAAGTACCTTGCTGTAGCTGCCCAATAAGATAGAACGTGCCCCGGAAACAAGATTAAACTGCGGCTCCGTTAGCCTCTCTGCCGTCCCATCCATATGAATTCTTTCCACTCCGCCAAAACCGAAGACTAATGAGTTCTTTCCAGTAACTTTTGCATACCCGCCCATAGCAATGGCGTCGTCTGCAGTCTTATCAGCTCCGTCGCCTACAACAGCATGATCCCCAATAGCCAGTGCGCGGTCACCATGGACCTGTACGAAACGGCCTAAGCCGACAGCAGCCTCGCCTTCGACGAAAGAATATTTGCCTTCAAGCCATTTTTTGCGGAAATCAGACGCTAGTTTTGCTGCACTCAGTTTAGATTCAACTATATTACGACTCAAAGTGTCTGCAATAGTTCCAGCAAAATCATGATCTACGTCATAACCAATCCCATACGTCTTTTCAAGATAGATTGCAAGATCCTTTGTATTCTTATCAGTAATCAGGCTGTTCTTATCTTTCTGCTTCTCTATGGCTTCTAATACTCCCTCTTTGGCAGCAATATCTAATTTTGCCTGCTGTACTGCCATGTTTTCTGCTTCATATGCTTTCTGATTGGAAGCATCAAAAGGAGCTGCTCCAGAAGCAATCATAACTGCGCCATCGCCGCGTACCTGTCCGTATGAGCCTATACCGACGGCATTCTCACCCATAACGCGAAATCCTCCGGGGTCATCTGCAGATAAATACTCTCTGTATTTTTTAACAAGTTTACCCCTTTTTTTGTATATTTCATCCCCCGCAATGTTTGTCTTATCTACCAAGTCAAGCTTCCAATATTCGTCCGGCAGTACGCCATCAATCGGCGCCCCTTGACCAATAGCAATCGCACCATTGCTTAGAGCTTGCACGCCTTTCCCGACAGCAGTACTCGCCGTTCCTTTCGCATAGTTCATCTTCCCCAAAGCCACGCTTCCCTGGCTGGGTACGACAAGCGAGGTGCCGACAGCCACGCTGTCTGCAGCCACGCTGTCTCCAGTCTTCATGTCGTGAATTGCCGTGGCTTTTAAAACCCAATACCCCTCATTGTCTTGCGTAATTAAATCAGGATTAGGAATCCCAACCAAATTTCGTCGTCCCACAGATATGCTGGTATTTTCAAAGCCAATTGAATTTGAGCCAATAACAACGCTGTCGCGTGCTAATCCCAATGTATACATGGATTTGTTTGTTGGAACACTGCTCCCGATAACAATAGAGTCATATCCTGTGACCTGCGCAGCATAGCCAATAGCGACAGACCCATATCCTTGGGAACGAGCCTTTGAGCCAATGGCTACAGCGTAGTCATTATATGCGTTGGTATCATCGGGATCGACGACTGTAGATGCGCCAAATCCAAGAACAACAGTTTCCCGCCCAGATGACATTGCTCCATTACCAATTACAGTATTGTTATCACGATTCTCATCCGTCCCAATTACGCTCTTTTTGTGTTCATGGCTGGATTCCGGGCCTTCATAGTAATTGGTAATAACACGGGCATCATTGCCGATTACTATATTGTTTTCCCCATTTTTTTCATTTTTAGCGCTGTACCCGGCTCTAGTCGTTACTTCATCAAAGGCATCGTCATGTCCTACACGGGCATCTGTACCGATTAAAATAGATTTTTGAGAATTAGATGTATTCACCGTATGCGTAGTGCTGCTCGGATTCAGCAATATACTGTCTTTAACTGGGCCATTACCGGAGTCTGAAGGGATACTGCCATCTGAATTAAGAATGACGACACTATTAGAATTACTATCATAGACAACATTCGATGCTGCCGATGCATCATCAGCAGCCGTCGGAGCAGCAGAAATGCCGCTGTTTGAAACAGCAGGTGCCATGGAGGCTAGAGCCGGACGCGGTTCAGCTGTTCCCTTTTTTACAACTGTAAAGTTCTGTGTATCTGGATTATAGGTAATCGTCATAAGAGAGCTGTCATATGTGCCGCCGCTTATAATAAAACGGCCGTCCACTTCCGTATCTCTGCCGTCATGGTGTATAAGCAGTTTCTTCGTCCCTTCATCATAGGAAACACTAACACCGTCCGAATCGAACAGCGTCTCATATGCTGCGTTGACTGGCCCTAGGGGATAAGACAGCATCAGCAGCACCGCAGCAGCAAGACTGCCTTTTTCAGCCCCTTTTATTACACTGCTTTTACATCTTCCGCAGCTGCGCGCCAGTTCAGAAACAACTTCATAACAGCATTTATTTCTATTAAATATGACTTTGAATAACCTATTCATTGCACCCTCCAATTTTAAATTTGAACATGGACTTTTTCCTGCCTGCGTCTATACCTAGGCAGGCTCAGGCATGTTCAGAATAACGTTAAATTTCATAAAAAAAATAAAATCCATGACATAAAATGCAAAAAAACATTTGACACAATTTAAAATTTAATTGAACATTTTTTCTACGCGCTTCAAAACTTTTCAATTACAGGAAACCTATTTTTATTATATATAATTATTTTTATTAAGCATAACATATGTTTATTACATTGAAAATATTTTTTATTGATATTCCTATTCTTCATACATGCCATATGGGAATTACACAAAAAAAGAGCAAGGACATATCCCTGATAAAGATATATCCTTGCTCTTCTTTATAAATGAATTTGCAGTACGTGCAAACAAAAATAACAAAAAAACCGCCTCTTGAGAGACGGTTTTCCAACTGGTGATTCACCCGAGATTCGAACTCGGGACACCCTGATTAAAAGTCAGGTGCTCTACCGACTGAGCTAGTGAATCATGGCTGGCAGGGGTAGCTGGATTCGAACCAGCGCATAGCGGAGTCAAAGTCCGGTGCCTTACCACTTGGCTATACCCCTATGGGGCGAGTAAAGGGATTCGAACCCTTGCGTAACGGAGCCACAATCCGCCGTGTTGACCGCTTCACCATACCCGCCATATTGTAATCTGCGCGACAGCGCTTTTAGCTACGCTATAAGCACCGTCAACGTAGATTATAATATCATTTCACAGATGCAATGTCAATAGCAAAATTATATTTTTTATGTACTTTTTTCGCTTAGCGATCTTTTTCCCCATACAGAACGTCTTTTACGAAGTTCGGCAGTACGAAAGCGCTGCGCTGGATACCTTCGTTGTAGTATTTCGTCGGGAAGGTGCGCTTGCGGTTCGGTTCCCATGTCAGGGGATCGTATTTCTTCGAACCCATAGTAAAGCAGTGCATGCCCGTCGGATACAGGGGAATGAAGGCCGTGTACAGGCGCGTAATGGGGAAGATATCGGACACGCAGTCCTTGATTTCCCGCACGAGCTTGCTGTGCATAAAGGGAGATTCCGTCTGCTGTACAAACAAGCCGTCTTCCTTCAAAGCCTTAAAGGTGTCTTTATAGAATTCATACGTAAACAAGCCTTCGCCGGGGCCGACCGGATCAGAGCAGTCGACGATGATGACGTCGTAGAAATCTTTCGCTTCGCGCATGAAGGCAATGCCGTCGCCGACCTTGACGGTCAGCTTCGGATTGTTTTCCCGCATGGCTTTGGAAATCGCCGGGAAAAACTGCTTCGACAGCTCGATGACCTTGCCGTCAATGTCGACCATCGTGACGTGTTCTACTTCGGGATGGCGCACGGCTTCACGAGCTGCGCCGCCGTCGCCGCCGCCGATGATGAGGACGTTTTTCGGATTGGGATGCAAAAACAACGGGATATGGGTAATGCATTCGTGATAAATAAACTCGTCCTTGTCAGACGTCTGGAACACGCCGTCCAGCACGAGCATACGGCCGAATTCCTTCGAATCGGCTACGATAATATCCTGAAAATCAGATTTGCCTTCATATAAAATTTCCGATACTTCTGCGCTCAGGTCCAAGTACGGAGACTGATGTTCTGTCACAAATTTTTTCATGAGTACCTCCTATATTGTCTCTTAACTATATGTTATTGTAACACAAAAGAGTAAACAAAAGGAAGTAATTGTATACGTATCGCTCATAGGTGGAGGTAAAATTTTCATATGAATTCTCATTCCGGCACCTTACAGTTTTGACTCCATATGGTACAATATAGAGTAGACTTATATGCGCCGTATTCCTTTAAACGCGGCGCCTGCATCTATAGATTATCAGAAAGATCGGCTTTGCAGCCGATAAGGTGACTCACATGAAAAACATATTACATATAGGCATTGATATTGGTTCAACGACGGTAAAGATTGCCGTCCTCAACGACGCCAAGCAATGCCTGCACGCGTGCTATGTCCGCCATTACACGGACATTCGCCAAAAGGTGTGGGATTTGCTGCAAAATGCCTATGAGATTTTCGGTGACCAACAAATCACCATCGCCATTACAGGCTCCGGCGGCATCGCCCTGGCAGACTATCTGGGCATCGCCTTCGTCCAGGAAGTCATCGCCGGCACGAAGGCCGTCCGCACCTATTACCCCCAGTCGGACGTCATTATCGAGCTGGGAGGCGAAGACGCGAAGATTACCTATCTGACCGGCGGCAACGAACACCGCATGAACGGCAACTGCGCCGGCGGCACGGGCGCATTCATCGACCAGATGGCAACGCTGCTCCACACTGACGCCAGCGGCTTAAACGCCCTGGCCGAAAAATCGGATACCTTGTACCCCATCGCCGCCCGCTGCGGCGTATTCGCCAAAACGGATATCCAGGCACTCCTCAACGAAGGGGCCAGCAAGGAAAACGTCGCCGCGTCGGTCTTCCAGTCCATCGTCTTTCAGACGATTACGGGCCTGGCCTGCGGCCGCCCCATCAAGGGTACGGTCTGCTTTCTCGGCGGCCCGCTGACCTATTTGCCGCAGCTGCGCCGTCAGTTTGCCAAGACACTTCATTTAGACGACGATCACGTTGTCGCCCCGGAAAACGCCCAGGTATACGTAGCCATCGGTGCGGCCCTGGGCAGCTTCGATGAAGCGCCCCTGTCCTTCATGAACCTCATGGGACAGCTGAAAAACGTCGATGACTCCTCCCTGGCAAAATCGGACCGTATCGATCCTCTCTTCGACGACGAAGAAGAGCTGCGCGAATTTCAGGAACGCCATTCACAGCATACTGTCCCCTACGGCAACCTGGCCGCCTACAGCGGACCGTGCTACCTGGGCCTCGACGCCGGCTCGACGACGATTAAGGCCGTCCTGCTGAGCGAAGACCTGAAAATCCTCTATACACACTATCAGAATAACGAAGGCAGCCCGCTCATGGCCGCCAAAAAGATCATAGAAGAAGTATACAGCCGCCTGCCGGCCGGCGCATTTATCGCCAAGACCGGCATTACGGGCTACGGCGAAGCCCTGCTGAAAGAAGCGCTGCACCTCGATATCGGCGAAGTCGAAACCATCGCCCATTATCAGGCGGCGGCCCATTTCTGCCCCGACGTCGATTTCATCCTAGACATCGGCGGGCAGGACATGAAATGCAGCCGCTTAAAAGACGGCCACATCGAGGACATCCTCCTCAACGAAGCCTGCTCGTCAGGCTGCGGCTCCTTCCTCGATACCTTCGCCAAATCGCTGAACCTGTCGATCGAAGACTTTTCCAAGGCGGCCCTGCTGGCCAAAAGCCCTATCGACCTGGGCTCGCGCTGCACCGTCTTCATGAATTCCAAGGTCAAGCAAGCCCAGAAGGAAGGGGCTACCCTCGCGGATATTTCCGCCGGCCTGTCCTACTCAGTCATCAAGAACGCCTTATATAAAGTAATAAAGGTAAAAGACCCGGAAAAACTGGGCAAATACATCGTCGTCCAAGGCGGTACCTTCTACAACGACGCCGTGCTGCGGGCCTTTGAAAAGCTCCTCGGCCGTCAGGTCATCCGGCCGGCCATCGCCGGACTCATGGGGGCCTTCGGCATGGGCCTCATCTGCCGTACGGCCTATCACGGCGACCACGCCAAGACGACGCTGCTCAGCCGGCAGGAACTGGCCGGCTTATCTGTCGCCACGTCGATTCGCCACTGCGGCCTGTGCACCAACAACTGCCTGCTGACGGTCAACACCTTCAACGACGGCCGTTCCTTCATTACGGGCAACCGCTGTGAACGGGGCGCTGCCGGCTCGACGACGGCCCGCAAAAAAGCCCTGCCCAACATGTACAAGGTCAAGTACAATCTCCTGTTCAATCGGTATAAACCGCTGGAGCAGGGTCCCCGCGGTACCGTCGGCATTCCCCGCGTGCTGAACATGTACGAAGATTATCCCTTCTGGTTTACCTTCTTCACCAAGCTGGGCTACACCGTCGTCTTGTCCGACCCGTCCTCCAAGGAACTGTTTGAAAAGGCCATGGATACGGTTCCCTCCGATTCGGCCTGCTATCCGGCCAAGCTCGTCCACGGGCACATCGAAAACCTGCTGGAAAAAGGCGTAGACCGCATCTTCTACCCCTGCATCCAAAACGGCCCCCAGGAAGGCAGCCGGGACAACAGCTTCAACTGCCCCATGGTCATGAGCTATCCTGAAGTCATTCGCCACAATATGGTGGAACGCCTGTCCGACACGAACACCCTCTACCTGTGCCCCTTCCTGCCGCTTCACGATAAAAATCGCATCGTACCGCGCCTGCAGGAAGAGCTGCGCGTGTGGAATATCGGCAAGAAGGAAATCAAGGAAGCCGCCCTGGCCGCTTGGGACGAGGAAGAAGCGTACAAACAGAAATACCGCGACCTGACCAAGGCCACGCTGGAACGGCTGGCGAAGGACGGCGACAGGGCCATCGTCCTCTGCGGCCGTCCCTATCACATCGACCCGGAAATCAATCACGGCATCCCCGAGCTCATCAACAGCCTAGGCCTGGCCGTCCTGACGGAAGACGGCGTCGCTCCCCTGGGACACCTGCCGGAGGAACTGCGCGTCGTCGACCAGTGGTCCTACCATTCCCGCCTGTATCGGGCGGCGCAGTACATCGTCACGCAGCCCAACCTGGAATTGGTCGAACTCAATTCCTTCGGCTGCGGCCTCGACGCTATCGTCGCCGACCAGGTACAGGAAATCCTGGCTCAGGGCCATAAAATCCATACATTGCTGAAAATCGACGAAGGGTCTAACCTCGGCGCCATCCGCATCCGCCTGCGCTCCCTCTTGTTCGTCATGAATCATCGGAAAGCGAGCACGGAAGCAACTGAGCCGTATTCCTATCATAAAGCCTTGTTCACCGAAGAGGACAAGAAGACCAACGTCATTTTAGCTCCGTCTATGACGCCCATTCACTTTCCCATGTTTGAAGCGGCCTTCGCCCACGAGGGCTACCACATCGAGCTCCTGCCCCATCAGGGCCAGGAAGCCATCGACACGGGCCTGGCCTATATCCACAACGACGCCTGCTATCCGGCCATCATGTCCCTGGGACAAATCATTACGGCCCTGAAATCGGGAAAATACGATTTGAAGCACACGTCGGTCATCATTTCCCAGACAGGCGGCTGCTGCCGGGCGACGAATTACATCGGCATGATCCGCAAAGCTCTGGCCGACGCCAATATGAGCGACGTAGCTATTATCTCCCTGAACACCAAAGGACTGAATCCCCAGCCGGGCTTCAAGCCTCATATCGGCTTCTGGCACCGCCTGGTCATGGCCATGGTATACGGCGACGCGCTGCAGCAGGTATTATACCGCACGCGGCCCTATGAAAAGGTAAAGGGCACGTCCGAAAGCCTGTTCAAAAAATGGCAGGAAAAATGCAAGGTCGACCTGATAAAAGCCGACGTCAAGACCTTTAAGAAAAACATCCGGGCCATGATCGACGAATTCGACAACATCGACATGAGCGAAGAGATGAAGCCGCGCATCGGCCTGGTCGGCGAAATCTACGTCAAATTCCATCCCATCGCCAACAACCACATCGTGCGCATGATCGAAGAAGAAGGCGGGGAAATCATCGTCTCCGGCCTGACGGATTTCTTCCTGTACGGCCTCCTCGACACCCAGTTCCGCCAGAAATACCTGTCGGGAAGCTGGATGTCGGCCCTGGCCAGCAAATCGATGGTGAAGCTCCTCGAATGGTACCGCAAGCCCTATTGCGAAGCCGTCGCCAAGAGCCGCCATTTCGACCCGGTCACGTCGATTTACGACATTGCCGACGAGGCGAAGGAATACTTATCCCTCGGCCACGTCGCCGGCGAAGGCTGGTTCCTGACCGGCGATATGATCGACCTGATCAAGCGAGGCGCGAAGAACATCGTCTGCCTCCAGCCCTGGGCCTGCCTGCCGAACCACGTGACGGGCAAGGGCATGATCAAAGCCCTGAAAGCGGCCTTCCCCGACACGAATATTGTCGCCATCGACTACGACCCCAGCGCCAGCTCAGTCAATCAGACAAACCGCCTGAAGCTCATGCTGACGACGACCTTCGAAGGCATCCGCGAAACGGTCAGCACGACGGCCAAACCGGTAATTCCCTTCTTAAACGGCGTCCGCATCAACAGTACGCTGAACGCAGAAAAATAATAGCAATCCATGCCGGCAGGAACGATAGGCCTGCCGGCATATTTTATCTCTTGCACAGAAAAAAGCCCGTATGACAGATACCCTATACCCTGTCATACGGGCTTTGCACTTCTCTATTTTATTTTTGCTGCATATCCTGCTTCCATTGTTTCAGCTTATCCTGATCCTCTTTCGGGAGAGAGACGCCGCAGCAACCGCCGGTCGAACATCCGGCAAAGCCTTGATACACGTCGGAAATCACATTTTTTACTTGTTTCAACCGTTCTATTGTCATGGGAAACCCTCCTTTTACATTTATAAGCTAAGGCTACGGTTACAGTATATCATATTTTTTCTTAATTTAAAATAATT
This sequence comes from uncultured Megasphaera sp., assembly GCA_900554215.1. Taxonomy (GTDB): domain Bacteria; phylum Bacillota; class Negativicutes; order Veillonellales; family Megasphaeraceae; genus Megasphaera. The sequence goes on along the minus strand of USGG01000052.1, from coordinate 5,106 downwards.
ATCTTCAAATATTTTATATTGTTTATATTGATTCTGCATAGCCTCACTTCAGAACGACAGAACCCGGCTCCAGCATGGCTTCCAGCTCCTGCCGCAGGGAATCCTCTGTTTCTACCCAATACCGCGAATCGGTCAAAATCGTGCGGCGGCTGCCCATGAGGTGGAAGTATACCTTGACGTCGCCGTGATGCTTTTCCAATACACCGCCCAGGCGCGTGCTCAAATCGCTCCGTTCCAGATGAGCCGGTATTTTGATAAACAGCTTCGTCCCCTTTCCCGGCTGCCAAAGCGCTCCGGCCCGGCGGGCGGCCGCCGCCATGCTCACGGCGTGCCCTTCTGCCGGCTGGTCGCCTAAGGGGGCTAACGTTTCGGCAATGATCTGGATATCGTCGTCGTTGATATCAGCCCGTCCCTGAACGGAAACAGCCATATCGACGACGCAAAGATTCATGTACTGGCTGAAAGCCTTGGGAAAGACGACGACGGTAATAGAGCCGGTGTAATCTTCAATCGTCAGGATGACCATCTGCTCGTTCCGCTTCGTCGTCACCTGCCGCCGGCCCGTCACCAGACCGCCGACGCGCAGCATTTTTCCGTCGTACTGGCGGTTGTCCTCGCCGAAGAGGACCGAAAGAGGCGTCATGGATTTCAGCACGTCTTCGTATTTTTCCAGAGGATGTCCGCTGAAATAGAAGCCGTCGTATTCCTTTTCCATAGCCAGCAGCATGTCCATGGGGTACTCAGGATCGTTGGGATAGGCCAATTCCATCGCCGCATTGTCGTTTCCGTCGTCGAACAAGCCCATCTGTCCCGACGCGTCGTCCTTCTGCTTCTGCGCCCCGACGCTCATGGCCTCTTCCAGTACGGCGATGAGCTGCGACCGCGGCCGGCCGAAGGAATCCATAGACCCGCCCTTAATAAGACTTTCCAGCATCTTGCGGTTCAGGAGATGGTAGTCGACGCGGCTGCAGAAATCGCTGAGAGACGTAAAGGGCCCGTCTTTTTCCCGGCTTGAAACGATAGCTTCGATGACGACGTCGCTCATACTTTTTACTGCCGAAAGGCCGAACCGTATGGCGCCGTTTTCAACGGAAAACATGGACACGCTGGCGTTGACGTCGGGAGCCAGCACCTCGACGCCGTGACGGCGGCATTCCGAAATGTAATAGCTGATCTTGCGGATATCGTTGATAAAGCTGGTCATCGTCGCCGCCATGAATTCCGCCCGGTAGTGCGTCTTCAAATATGCCGTCTGCCAGGCAATGTAGGCATAGGCCGCCGAGTGGGATTTATTGAAGCCGTAGCCGGCAAAGTATACCATGAGGTCGAAGACCTTATTGGCAATGTCATCGGAAATGCCATTCTTCTGCGTCCCGGCCAAAAAGCTTTCCCTTTGTGCTTTCAGGATCGATTCCTTCTTCTTGCCCATGGCCCGGCGCAGCAAATCTGCCTGCCCCAGGGAGAATCCGCCCATGACGGAGGCAATCTGCATGACCTGTTCCTGATACAGGATAACGCCGTACGTATCCTTTAAAATCGGCTCCAGCAAGGGATGAAGATAGGTAATCTCCTTTTCGCCGTGGCTGCCCTTGATGAAATCCTCTACCATGCCGCTGCCCAGAGGGCCCGGACGGTACAGGGCGACGAGGGGAATCATGTCTTCGAAATGCTTCGGTGCCAATTCCTTGACCAGCGTCGTAATGCCCGACGATTCCATCTGGAACACGCCGGCCGTATCGCCCTCCGTCAGCAGCTTGCACGTCTCCTGGTCGTCCAGGGGAATGGCGTCAATATCGATGTCAACGCCATGCTGCTGCCGAATGAGCTTGACGGCATCGCCGATGACAGTCAGCGTCCGCAGGCCCAGGAAGTCCATCTTGAGCAGGCCCAGCTCTTCGACCAGATCCTTGTCGTACTGGGTCGTCAAATATCCTTCCTTTGAATACTGCATAGGCACGTAATCGTCTACGGGCGCAGCGGAAATCACGACGCCGGCCGCATGAGTCGACGAATGGCGCACCATTCCTTCGAGGGCGCGGCTCACCTCGACCATATGATGAATCGTACTGTTCGTCTCGTATTCCTGGCGGAATTCCTTGCTGATCTGCAGAGCCCTGTCGATAGTCAGGCCCAATTCTGTCGGCACGAGCTTCATAAAGCGGTTGACTTCACCGAGGGGAATCGCCAGGGCCCGGCTGACGTCTCGCATGACCGCCCGGGCGGCCAGGGTTCCGAAGGTGATGATCAGCGCCACGTGCTCCTTGCCGTATTTGCGCGTCACGTAGTCTATGATGCGGCCGCGGTTTTCATAGCAGAAATCCATATCGATATCGGGCATAGTCACCCGTTCCGGATTAAGGAACCGTTCAAAGAGGAGATCGTATTTCAGCGGGTCCAGCCCCGTAATTCCCAGCAGGTAAGCTACGACGGAGCCGGCTGCCGAGCCGCGGCCCGGGCCGACGGGGATATCGTGGTCGCGGGCAAACTTGACATAGTCCCATACGATGAGGAAATACGACGGAAAGCCCATCTTGTTGATGACGTCCAGCTCGTAATTCATGCGTTCCCGCACTTCTGGCGTCACCGGGTCGTACCGCGTCGGCAGGGCCTCCTCGCAGAGCCTGCGCAGGTACGACTCGTCCGTCTCTCCTTCGGGGACGGGAAACTTCGGCAAATGGCGCTCGTCAAAAGAAAGCTCCACATTGCACTTGTCGGCGATTTCCAATGTCGTATCCAGCGCTTCCGGCATGTCGGGAAACAGCTCGGCCATTTCGTCGCCGCTCTTCATGTAAAACTCGTCGTTGGCAAAGCGGAAATGATCCGGGTCTTCAAGAGTACTGCCTGTCGAAATACATAATTTGACTTCCTGCGCCCCGGCATCTGATTTCTCAATGTAATGGAAATCGTTCGTCGCGACGACCTTCAATCCATATTCCTTCGACCAGCCCTTAAACACCTCGCGGACGATCTTTTCTTCCGCCAGTCCGTGATTCTGCACTTCCAGATAGAAATCGTCCTTGCCGAAAATACGCACCAGCCGTTCCAGCGTCTGCCGAGCCCCTTCTTCGTCGCGGTTGAGGATATTCTGCTGAATATGTCCCTCGATGCAGGCGCTCATGGCGATAAGCCCTTCATGGTACTGCTCCAGCAGGTCGTAGTCGACGCGGGGCTTGTGGTAATTGTTTTCTCCGTCGACAAAGCCCTTCGACACGATTTTGACCAGATTATGATAGCCCTTCAAATCCTTCGCCAGCAGGATCAGATGGCATAACCGTTCCTTCGTCTTCTTCTCAAAGCGGCTGCCCTTGGTCATATAGACCTCGCAGCCTAAAATCGGCTTGACACCCTGCTTCACCGCTTCTTTATACAAATAGATGACGCCGTACATATTGCCGTGATCCGTAATCGCCACGGCAGGCATATTCAATTCTTTTGCCTTCTGAACCATGTCGGGAATGCGGCACAGCCCGTCGAACAAGCTGTACTGCGTATGGACATGCAAATGGACAAATGGCCTCATGACAACGCTCCTTATCGATAAGTTACATACTGCAATGCTGCGTACCTTTTATTATAGCATACCTGCCGCAGCAGCATAAGCCGGACGGAACACAAGCGCAAAAAACTCCTGCCGCATGAGCAGCAGAAATAAGATCTGCGTGCGCTATGCAACAGGAGATAAGATGAAATATTGCTGACAGTTTATAGGACGTCCCGCTCAGCGGGTCAAGGACAATACCATGTCGTACCACACGGCGCCGCCGTGCGTAGACTGGGACTTTCCGTAGCATTCGTAGCCGAACTGCTCGTAGAACGGGATAAGCCGTTCCTTGCAGGTCAGTATAATCTGCTTTTTACGGCGCGACTCCGCCTTTTCGATATAAGCCTTCATCAGCGCCGCGGCGAAGCCCTGATGCTGCTCCTGAGGGATTACGTCCAGGCCAAACACCATGACGTTCGGCGCGTCGTCGTCGTGCAGCGCCGTCGATTCATACAAATCGTCGGTCAGCTCGTCCTTATTCGTCACGCAGCCGTTGATAAATCCAATAGGCCGTCCATCCTTTTCCGCAATGAGAAAGGAATGGGTAAAGGCCGCCAATCGCTGGCGAAAGCTTTCTTCCGTCGCCGCTTCCGCCGCAGGAAAGCAGGCTGCTTCAATGGCCGTCACGGCCTCCAAATCTGTCGGCTCCGCAGGCCGAATTACTATATCCATACAATCCCCTTTCTATACCCTGCGTTTATTCCATCGGTTTGACGTAGATAGACGGTTTGCCGTCGGCAGGATAGCCCATAGCGTCGCCCAGCTCGTCGCCCGTCACCTTCAGGTCCGTATTGCGGCTCACGGTCACGCGGAACAGCTGCCCTTCTTTATAGTTCAGCTCTTTCCCCTTCAAAAATGCCGAAATCCACCACGGAGCAAACCACGTCGAGCTTTTCTTTCCCCGGCCCTTGACATAGCCGTTTAAGGGTACCGTCACGCCGTTCAGCGTTTTGATAGCCGCAATGGACAGCTCCAGCTTGCCGCCTCTGCCGAAGCCGCGGTTTCCCCTGCCCTTCAGCACCTTGCCGACACAGGTCGTACCGGCCGGAATGACGACGACGTCATTGACGACTACGTCTTCCAGGTTCTTCAGCTTAAAGGCCTTGCCCTCCTTGCTGGTCTTCGAGCTAATCGGCTCCTGCAGAGCCAGCATGAGCGGCGTACCCTTAGGAATATACACGTGGCCCAGTTCGACGCCATGATGAGTTTTCGGCCGCTTCGGGTCGTTATACTCATCTAAAATGGCCTTCGTCCGTTCTTGAATATTCGGTTTTACTGCGGGCTTTTCGACAGGAAATTCCGCCCCTACGACGGGAGTCTTCACATCATGAAATTCCTCGCTGGCCTGAACTGCGCCGCCAGCCAGACAACAACAGCAGCATACGGCGGCTAATACGCGTTTTACCTGCATGACCGGTTCCCCTTTCGCCAAACGATGCGTATTGCAAAAACAAGAAAAGCCTTCGTCCAATCCTGAACAAAGGCTTTTATGCTGGTCGGAACGGCGAGATTTGAACTCGCGACCTCTTCCACCCCAAGGAAGCGCGCTACCAAGCTGCGCCACG
>USGG01000051.1 GCA_900554215.1 uncultured Megasphaera sp. | reverse complement strand
CTTGTGCAGAATGAAGCCGGCTGGTGGTATGTGCAGAATGGCGGTATTAACTTTGGTTATACCGGTGTGGTAGAAGATCCGGAGGCTGGTTCCTGGTATGTGGAAAATGGCGGGGTCAATTTTGGCTATAACGGAATGGTGACCAGCAACGGTAAAACATATAAGGTAGTAAACGGATATGCTACGGTGGCATCTGGAAATGCCCGTGTGGAGAATGGTGTATATCAGATTACATTAAAGAGTAACAGCAATACATATCTTACAGTAGCAGATTCTTCGGTAAAAGATGGGGCAGCAATTGTTGCAGGAACAAATGCACTTGAAAGCGCCCAGTACTTTGAGATCAGTCTGGCAGATCAGAACAGGAATCTCTATCGCTTCAAAAACGTCAATTCAGAGCGTTACATCGACCAGGGTGGAAGCATGAGCGCAGGCGGTTCGATCAAACAGAACCTGTATGTGGATAATCTGGAGGATCAGTTGTGGTATATTGACCAGAACAGTGACGGTACCTATAGTATTAAGTCAATGCATTCAAATCTGTATCTCACAGTGAATGGTTCAAAAGTGACGCAGGAAAGTGGCGGCACACAGAATTCACAGAAGTTTGTTCTTCAGAAAAAAAGCACATCCAGTGCAGTGCTTGCAACAGGAATATACAGTATGACGGGTTCCTACTGCAGACTGACCGCTCTTGGAGATGGATTATATAAGATTTATAATACATCAAAAAATGGTTATGTTTCAGCATCTGGCAGTTCTGTATCTTATGTATCAAACGGAGACAGTAAAGCTGCAAAGTGGTATATTACAAAGTCTGGATCAAACTATGCTGTAAAATCTGCAAATACAAATACATATCTGATGGCGAATGGGAACTTAAGTAGTTCTACAACGGCGATTACCATTAATTCTGCAGCAGGCAGTGTGACAAATTATGACGTGCGTTATGATATTTCAGCAATGAAAAATAGCTCGGTAATTAACACAAATGCGCAGGTTGTGAAAAGGTTAGGTGCTTTAAATCTGACAATGAGTTCCCTGATGGATCCGATCAGCAAACAGGCACAGTTGAAGAAATCCATTAACAGCGCTGTCAGTGGTCTTCCGACACAGACGGTGGATTACAATGGTACCAATAATGTGGACAGTCTGAACGCATTTTTACTTGCAAATACCGGTAAGATTGTGCGGCTTCAGAAGAACATTGAGGTTTATAAGGATTCTAGTCATTCTGGTATTATCTACATTCCTTCCAATACGATTCTGGACGGAAATGGGCACGAACTTGTATTAAAGAGCGGCGGAACGGTACCGGATGAAGCAGTTGTTATGTATTTGTGGGACAGTGCGAATCAGACAGTGATCCCGCAGAAAAATTGTGGCGTAATCAACTTAAAGACAAGTCTTGCGTACAATAACGATGTTAATCTCTGGGGAGCAGATAATGTAGTCATCAAGAACAATACATTCTCAAATGCAAAAATGTGTGCTGTAGTAGCAAGCAATGATTATGTGTCTACCAACGTTGTGGTCAGTGGAAATAAGTTCAATGCAACGTCCGGTGATTCCGTTGCTGTTTATGGAGACCACAGTTCCTGGCTGATTGAGAATAACACGATCACAAATTGCAAAGGTCGTGCTGCGATGATGATCAGTGCATTTAAAAATGGTGTACATGTAAAAGTGGCCACTCTGACAACCGGTCCTCATGATATCATTGTGAACGGAAATACCATTAATAATTGTACAGAAGGTGAAGGACTTTACTGTATTGGCACATATCGTTCTTATATGACAGGAAACAGCATCAGTAATTGCAAGCTTGAAGGAGTGTGCCTTGATTTTGGCTGTATCGGTGTTTATTTTGCACAGAATGAAGTATACAAGACAAGCTTATCCGGTGGACTGCCGGGCGTATCGATCGATAATGGTATGTACAATATTCTCGATGGCAATAAGATACATGATAATACCTGCAGCGGTATAAAGCTGGTTCGTACAGGCTATTGTAATCTGATCGTGAATAATACATGCTATGATAACAGCAGTAACAAAACAGATCTGACAGGACGCGCATCCTCGAGTGCAGGTATTGACATCAAGTGTCTGGATGCTTACAATGATGTAGATGCGGAATATATTGATGATGTGGGAAGTTCGGGAAATGTCTTGATCAACAATACAATTTATGGGGCTCATGACAGCGGAATTTATATTGGCGAAAATAGTAAGTATGCAAGATCAGCAGCCTTTGTTTTTGTGGAGCATGATGTTGAGGATTTCGTCGTCCGTGACCTTCATGCCCTGGCAGGCCAGGCAGCCTACGTTGCGGACGCATTCGTCTACATCGTGCGCTACGAGGCCGTCGTCGCCGCCGACGCGGATGTTGTCGAGGGCCAGCATGACGGAGCGGTATGCCGACGATACGGACGTGACGACCTTCATGGAGCAGCTGTTGGCCGCGCCGTCGCAGACCATGCCGATGGCGTCGCCGGTCATGCTGCAGATGGCGTTGCTGATGGTCTGTTCAGCGTGTTCTCTGTCGAGGAGCCAGGCCATGCCCGACGCCGAGCCCATCGATGCCGTCAGGGTCGCGCACAGGGCGGACAGCTTCGGCAGGAAGGAATGGGTGTAAATGGCCATCATGTGGGACAAGACCATAGCGCGGAGGCGGTCTTCGTCGTTGGCTTTCACGTAGTCGGCTACGACGACGACAGGTTCTGTCGCCGAAATACCCTGATTGCCCGAGCCGGAGTTGGTCATAGCCGGCAGGGGAGCGCCGCCCATACGAGCGTCAGAAGCAGCAACCGTACGGATGACGACTTCGTTCATCAGGTCTTTGCCGACGAGGCCCTTTTCCTGCTTGCGCTGGAGAGCGCAGCCGATGGCCAGCCCGTATTTGCCCGTCAGGCCTTCTTTAGAGAGGGCGTCGTTCAGGGCTTCGGCCTGCTTCATGAAATCGACCTGTTCCAGGGGAACGTTTTCGGCGAATTCGATGATTTCTTTCACGGACAACCCGTTGAGGAAGGCGTTCTTTTCTTCCAGGCTGTTGTCTTCGGCCTGTTCGGCATTGAAAATCACTTCGCCGTCTTTTTCAATGCGGATGACGTTGGTGTGGGAATCGGCAATGCAGGCTTTGACGCTGTGTTCCTTGCCTTTTACCAGGGCTTCAGAGTAGAGGACGTTGGGAACTTCACGGGCGATGCCGACCGTGACGAGGCCCGTATCTACCATCTGCTTGCCGGCTTCTACGATGTCTTCGGCAATGCCGTTGAGGACCTGGAGGCCTTTTTCCGGGTCGCCTCCCAAGGCGCCGACAGCTGCGGCGATATATAAGCCGGGACGGCCCGTGCCGGGCACCATGACGCCCATGCCGTTTTTCATCAGGTTTGCCGATACGCGGGCTTCGATGGACTGGACCGGTTCGCCCAGTTCACGGGCAGCCGTAGCCGCAGCGAAGGCCAGCGATACGGGCTCCGTACATCCCGTTGCCGGAACGACGTCGGTTTTCATAATTTCAATCATTCTTTCCCATTTTGCGTTTGTCATACTATCATGCGCTCCTTTTTACGAAAATGCCAAGAACGGAGAAATAACTAACAATAAGCCTGTGAAGATGATGATTTTCAGGCTGAGATCCTTAAACTGATGCAGCATCGGCACTTTGTAAACTAAGTAAGCCGGAATCAGGCAGCCGACGAGGCCGAAGATAGGACTGCAGATAGACGTAAAGCTGAGAACCGGTGCGTTGAGAACGATAGCGCCCCAGGATACGAGAACGGCGAAAATGAGGATGCCGAATTTCAGAGCGCCCTTATTGATGCGTTCTTCCGGCATCATGCGGCGCAGGCAGTTGAGGGCGATGCCGTGGCAGGCTTCGCGGAAGCCGAGGAATACGCTGAAGTATGCCGTCATGACGGCGAAGATGTTCAGGACCAGGCTCATGATGCGGACGGAGTTGCCTTCAAAGCCCTGTGCGGCCATAGCCAGGGAGGAAATATTCTTGGAGTATGCTTCAACGGCCTGGTCGTGACCCATGGCGAGGTTGAAGGAAATAGCATAGAAGAATACGACGACGAAGAGGATGCCGAAGGCGATGTTCATCGCGCGGATCGCCTTGTAGCGGGCAACTTCGATGGACTTGTTGTGGGCCCGGTAGGAAATAACCATGGGGCTCAGGCTCTGGATGAACAGGATAGACGTAAGCGTAAAGGGCAGCATGATGATCGTCTGCTTGATGAGGTATTCAAAATCGGGGAAGGAGCCGAAGTTGGCCAAATCCCAGTGCTGTACCATGATGACGCCCAGGATGGCGATAACGCCGATTTTCGTCAGAACCATGCCCGTAGACAGCTTGAAGAGCAGCTTTTCGCCGCGGGAAGCCAGGGCTACGAGGATGCAGATAATGGCCAGGCCATAGAAGGGGTTATCCGAAAGGACCGTGTCCGTCACGCCGAAGGTATGGAGGAAGGACGCGCTGTCGTTGGTAATGGCCGTCGAATATACGAATACCCAGATAACCAGCATGATGAAATACAATACGCCGAGGAAGAAGCCCCAGTTCTTGCCGAGGTAGCCGGCGATGATGCTGGGATAGTCTTCCGCTTTTTCTGCGGCAGCCAGCGTATTGATGAATAATTTCTGGAACAAATACATGGCCGGATAGCCGATAACAGAAGATAACAAATAAATCCAAATCCCGGCGATACCTACCTGTACGGGGAGAAATACGATACCGGCGCCGATAGCCATGCCGATGCTCATAATGACCCAGCCCCAGTCGGTGCCGTCAAACTTAATCGCTTCTTTCCATTCCGCTTCCGTCATGCCAGCTTTCTGGGCGTGAGTCAACTTCGTTGTTGCCATGTTAAAAATCCATCTCCTTTACAAAATATATGACAAAAATATAAATAAATACCGGCTTCGTCCCCTATTCCAAATCCGATACATTAAACCAGTTTCAAATCAGCTCGTCCGCTTATTCTTCCCGGCGGATACGCTGCAAATACCGATATACCGTCGGCTCCGATACTTCCAGCCTCTCGGCCAGGGCCGAAATCCCGCCCTTGAGCAGGAACAGGCCGTCCTCATTCAAATCATGGCTGACCTGAATGCGTTCTTTCATGGACAGGCGCTTCGGCTCTACGGGATATTCCGCCAGCCGCTTGTCGATCATGCTCTCGATGGCGTCGCCGGCGTTTTTATACAAATTCTCGACGGCGTCGGCAGGCACGGCGTCTTCGTGGCTTGCCGGAAGGAATTCTTCCAGCTTCAGGCCTTTAAGGATTTCCTTATCGATGATTTCCCGGGCCGTAATGTAGGGCTGCACGTCGTAGTTGAGGCACAGCACGCCGATGATCGAGCCTTCGTCGCTTCGGATAAAATAAGAAGATGAGCGAAACAGATGACCCGTACTTCCCTTGCCGTGGTAATTGACGACGTACTGCGTTTGTTCCTTGTCGCCCTGGCGAAGGAGCTTCAGCACCATATCGGTCAGCGAGCCGCCGATACTGCGTCCGCTGAGGTGTCCATTCGCAATAGCCACGATAGAATGTTCCGGATCGCTCACATCATGTAATACGACTTCACAATGTTCCCCTAAGGCTTTTCCCAAAAATTCTACTAACGGTATATAGGTCTCTAATTTTCTCATATTGTCCCCTCCTTTCTTATTTCGATAAGATTTTATCATCGCAATAAAATTTTTGCAATGTCTTTTGCAAAAAATATTCGCCATATACTAAAATCGCAATTACAGGCCATAAATAATGCATTTATAGTATATTTTGTCCTTTCAGGACATGACAAAAAGACTGACAGCGTACACAGGCGCCGTATGCTGTCAGTCTTGCCAAAGAAATGTTATGCCTAATTTTTTATTGTCATGCAAAAAATTTATCTGTGAAAAACGGTACAAACAAGGCCTTGTTTCCCATCGGAAGGGCTGGGACAGGCTCGCTGGCTCCGTCCCTTACCAGGCGGCGACGACGCCGTCGGCCCGGGGTTCTGTCGCTCCCATGAGGACGCCTTCGTCGTTTCTCCAGATGATCTGGCCCCGTCCGTACGAAATGATGTTGGGGTTGACGACGACGTCGTGCCCCTTGGCCCGCAGGCCTTCTACGATTTCAGACGGAACGGCCGGCTCTACTTCGATGCGCTTGCCGCCGACCCACTGCCAGCGCGGCGCGTCGAGGGCCGCCTGGGGGTTGAGGTGGTAATCGATGGTGTTCATGAGGACCTGCATCTGTCCCTGGGGCTGCATGAAGCCGCCCATGACGCCGAAGGGGCCTACGGGCTGCCCGTCCTTGGTCAGGAAGCCGGGGATAATCGTATGGTACGATTTCTTGCGCGGGCCGACGCAGTTGTCGCTGCTGCGGTCCATGCTGAAATTGCTGCCCCGGTCGCTCAGGGCGATGCCCCGTCCGGGAATGACGATGCCCGAGCCGAAGCCGTCGAAGTTGCTCTGGATATACGAGACCATATTGCCTTCCGCGTCGGCGGCGCACAGGTAGACCGTGCCGCCGTTATTGGCGTCTGTCGGCGTCGGCAGAACCGCTTTTTCGCCGATGAGGCTGCGGCGCATGTCGGCGTATTCGTCAGACAGCCAGTAGGACACGTCGGTCTTCATGAACCGCGGGTCGGCAATATACTGGCGGCCGTCCGTAAAGGCCAGCTTCATGGCTTCAATCTGCCGGTGGAAGGACTCGACTGTGTCCCGCTCAGCAAAATCAAAGCCCTTGGCGATGTTCATGGCCATCAGCACGACCAGGCCGTGGCCGTTAGGCGGAATCTCCCACACGTCGTAGCCCCGGTAGTTCGTATGGATGGGCTCGACCCACTGGGGCTTGTATTCCGCCAGATCGTCCCGGCGGATATAGCCGCCGGTCCTGCGCGACCAGGCGTCGATAGCCTCGGCCAGCTCGCCGTCATACAAGGCCCGGCAGCGCGTGTCGCGGAGCAGGCGCAGCGACGCGGCGTGGTCGGGAAGGCGCAGGATTTCCCCGGCCTTAGCCGGCCGTCCTTCTGGGAAAAAGGTAGAAAACAGGCCGGAAAAGGCTTCTTCCTCCCGGTAAGGCGCGAAGCTTTCCCAGCTTTCGGCCAGCATGGCCGCCAGATTCGGCATGACGGCGTAGCCGTGCTCGGCGTAGTAGATAGCCGGCTCGAAGAGGGCCTCGAAGGGCAGCTTGCCGAACTGTTCGTGGATTTCGGCCCAAGCCGCCGGCGCGCCCGGCACCATGACCGGCGTCCAGCCCCGGTGCGGCACGGCGCCGCAGCCTTTGTCATGCAGGTCTTCCCACGTCAGCCCCTGGGGCGACCAGCCGCTGCCGTTCAGGCCGTGGAGCTTGCCCTTCGTCCAGATGAGGGCGAAGGCGTCGCTGCCCAGGCCGTTGCTCGTCGGCTCCAGGACGACTAAGCTGATCGCCGTTGCCAAGGCGGCGTCCACGGCGTTGCCGCCCTGCTTGAGCATATCCAGCCCGGCCTGGGCGGCCAGGGTCTGGGACGTGCACACCATGCCGCGGCGGCCGTATACGACTTCCCGGCGCGAGGCGTAGGGGTAACAGGCCGCGTCAAATTGTATATCCATTGTCATTCCTCCCTTATGATACGCGTTGCTGCCGCTATATTTTACTATAATATGTAGTTCGACGGCAGGCGGTCAACTCCTTTTCCATAGCCGTCATGTTTTGGCTGTAAAAATTTTTTTACAAATCCCCCCGTCCCGTCTTCACTTGCGAATCGTTTCTGGCTATAATAATAGTACATTTATTACAGCCTACAGCTATGACGTATTTTTAACAGCATGGAGGGAAATGTACTTTGGAACGGTGTATGCTGATCATCAACCCGACGGCCGGCCGGGAACGGGCCAAATATCATAAGGACGCGCTGAAAGCGCAGCTGGAGACAATGTTTGATTCCGTAGAGCTGAGACAGACGGAGAAAGCCGGCGATGCCACGGCCTGGGCGAAGGAAGCGTCCCTGGCCGGATTCCACGCCGTATTTTCCATGGGCGGCGACGGCACGCTGAACGAAACCATCAACGGCCTGGCCCAGGCCAACCGCCCTATCAACTTCGGATTCATCCCCCTGGGTACGGTCAACGACCTGGCCCGGGCCCTGCGGATCCCCCTGCATCCCGAAGCGGCCATTGCCATGCTCAAGCAATGCAAGACGACGAAGGTCGACATCGCCCGGGCCAACGACTGCTATTTCGTCAATACCATCGCCGCCGGCATCATGCCCGAAGCCGTCGGCCACGTCTCCATCGAGCAGAAAACCCGCCTCGGCCCGCTGGCCTATTTCCTCACGGGCATCAAGGCCCTGCAGAACCACCAGACGTCGCTGTTTAAGATCGAAACGGACGACGGCAAAATGATCTACCGCTCGCCCCTGCTCATCGCCATGCTGACCAGCTCCGTCGGCAGCTTCCGCAACATCGCCCCCCAGGCCCGCGTAGACGACGGCAAGATCTGGCTGGCCGTGTTCAAGGATTTCACCTATCTGGACCTGCTCAAGCTCGTGCCGGAATTTCTCGCCGGCGCGCCCCTGAGCAGCGAATACATGACCCTCATGACGACGACCCGGGCCAAGATTTCCATCGTAGACGACCATCCCCTGTCGACCAATATGGACGGCGACGAAGGGCCGGCCTTCCCCCTCGATTTGGAAGTGCTGCCGTCGTTTCTGACCGTATACGTACCCGATACGCCCGATACAGGCCGTCCTCACGCCTTCCCCATAAACATACCGGGGATACCGTAAAGCCGATACAAGAAAGAAAAAAACAGACCGAAAGACGACGCACATTCCTCGTCTTTCGGTCTTATTTGTATGGGCTGCCGCAAAAAATCCCCTCTTCGGGCACCAAAAAAGAGCCTCTCTGCTCCTCGCCTTCGCCGCCGCATTTGCACCGATGCCGGACGCACGAGTCCGCATCATCCGGCATTGCTGTCATGGCAACCTACCCCTGTATTCCTGATTTGCAGAAAGACTCATATCCAGTCCAGCATCTCGCTGCCGTCTTTGCGGAAAAAAGCCTGTTTTACAACATAAGGCGCCTGCTCCTGCAGGCGCCTTGTTCCCCTTACAGCAAGTGATTCTTTTGGCCTAATTCTGTAATATATTCTACCGGGACTTTCGCATACTTTGCTATGGTTTCTTTGGCAACGCCGTCTTGCAGCATCGCCAATATCATGTTGAGCCGTTCTTCTTGCCGGCCTTCTTCTCGGCCTTCTTGAAACTTCGCCAGTTCGCGCCGTTTGATTTCCATTGCGTATGTCATATACTCTCGCCTCGTTTCCTTGTGCTCCTTCACCTTCATGACTTCAGCTTCTACGGCTTTCATAAAATTCCCCTCCGCCGCTTTTCCGTCTACATATCTTAAAAACGCCCGCACGTCCGGGTCCAGCATCTCGCTGTCTCCCTTGCTGTTCAGGAATATTTTCGTCGCCTCATCGTTCAGTTCCAGGCCGTCTTCTTCTACACAGCGGTTCCGAAAGGTGTACATGGGCTGTCCCTTGGCAAAGGCGTCGAAAGTACAAATAAATATAATATATGATGGCTTTAAGTTATCATATACGTCGCCTTTATTCAAGAGCTCCATGTCGATCATGCCCTGATAATACCGCGTCCGCTTGGCTAAGCCGTTGTTCGCTTCGTTTTCGCACTGCATTTCGATGTCGTAGACACGGCCCGTTTCATCCTCGACGTACACATCGAGACGCACGCTCTTGCTGTCCCAGCGGACGTCGATGCTCTTCTCCGTATCGGGATAAGTAATATCGGCTATCTTAATCTGCAGTATCTTTTCAATCAAATGCTGGCACAAGCGCTTGTTGCGCATGACCTTTTGAAATAAAAAGTTGTCTTGTATGGTCAGTTCTTCCCAGTCCTTGATTCGCTTCACGGCCTCGCCTCCTTTTACTTGGATTATACCAAACATACATACGCCTTGGCAATACGCGGCCTATGCCAAAATCGACAGCAGTTCCCTCGTTCGGGCACAAAAAAAGAGCCTCTCCGCTCCTCGTCTTCGCCGCCACGTTCACACTGATGCCGGACGCACGAGTCCGCATCATCCGGCATAGCTGTCATGGCGAAATATCCTTATATTCCTGTGCCGTCATGGCTGATTTCAATTTCTGCTCTGCCGCCTTGATCACCTTGCAGACCTGCGAAACAGACAAGCCGTGCAGGCCGGCAATGGCCGCCAGCGTCATGTCGGCATCGTAGCGCAAATGCAAAAACCGCCGTTCCCTCTCGCTGAGACGGCTCAAATGCATATCCAGAGCATCCCGCAGGCCGACGAAGACCATGCGGTGGTGCGGGTCGGGAGCCAGCTCGTCGATAATAGGCGGCAAATCCGTCGCCGCCTCCTCGCCGATGATGTTCTTCTCCACCCGAGCCCAGTACACCTGGTTCTGGCGGCTTTCCCGGCGAAACCAGCTCTGAATCGTGCGGTTGAAGGCCCGCGGCGCGTCCTCATCGCTGTCCAAGTCAAAGGCGTGAATGCAGTCGATAATCGCCAAATGAGCCGTCGAGCGGGCCTCGTCCATCGAGCCGTAGTGATGGAGATTCTTCCGCGAATGCTTGCAGATAAGGGGATGAAACTGCTTTAAAATAAATTCGACGGCTTCGGTGCTTCCGTTCTGGGCCTCGCGAATCCAAGGCCGTAGCGCTTCCGTCATCGGTAACTCCTCCTGTCTAAAGGAATACTATATACAGGCAGCTTGCCCCAGGCCCTGCGCCTGAGGCAGGCCGCCCTGCCGGTCCGTTATTCGTCGATCGTCTCGACGCTGCGGGTCACGATCTGGCCCTGCTTCAAGGACGCCAGGTCGCCGTCAGCCGTCGCGAAGACCTTCTTTTCAATGATCGTCTGGGCCGCTGCCTCTACTGTCGCCTTGTCCAGGCCCTCTTTCGGGTCCTTCAGGGAGTAGACGACGCTGTTGCCGCCTCCGTCGATAAACTCGAGCTGGAGCGTTCTCGTTTTCGTCACAGCCATAGCCGATACCTCCTTTCGTCAATGTGATGGGGCCCTTAGGCCGAAATTTCATGTTCCACGACTTCGCGGATAGACGTAAACGGATCGTCCTGCAGCGTGCCGAGAGCCGTCACGACATCGACGATATTTGTCGGTTCTGCGCCGGACTTCAAATGAGCCATCGTGACCTGCCGCTTTTTCTGCGCGCCGCTTCCGTCCTGATACGACACGGTCAGCTTCAGCTTGCTGGAAATAGGCGTACGTTCTGCCATTAGTCCTTCCTCCTTTCCCTTTTCAGGCTATGTATACTTCCGGTGAGGCCTGCCGTCAGCCCCGTTTGGACTTCTCGCTTACCTCTCTATTATATATGGGACATAGAGAAATATATTATTTTCCTTAAAAATCGAAATTTCCTTCCATTCTCATGAGGAAATAAAAAGAAACAACTGTAAATACTTTCTATGCATTTATAAAAAATCCATATCGTAGAAAAAGTTAAATATTTTCAATGCGCATACATTATCTTTTATGAACTTTTATATTTTAAAAAGCATACTTGCACAGAAAAAACGGGCCGGAGGTATTTCCCCCAACCCGTATTCTCTTGCCTTCGGTCAGCCCGTCGAAGCTGCCCGTAGGGTCTTACTGCTGCGGCTGCGCCGTATCTGCGCCGTCGTCTTTCGGCTGTGTCTGGCCGCTTTGTTCCATAAGGAGCTCGACCATAGCCGTTAATTTTTCAATCTGTTCGCGCTGCTGCGCCAGCTGCGCATCCTGCGTCGCTACGACTTCCTGCATAGACTTGAGAGACTTGGCCATAGCCGTCCGCGATGTCGTCGCGCTGCCTGAGCCTGCGCCTACCTTGAAGGATACGCCGGCATTGACCATGTCTTCACCGCCGCCAAAGGCCCCGCCGACGCTGAACATGACATTTTCGCTGGGTCGGTAGAAGGCGCCTACAGCCACGGCGCTGGCGCCGCGGTAGTTGCCGAAGCCGGCTGCGAAGTCCAGCTTGTTATCCGGATCGAAATCGAGCGGATGGAGAGCCGCCAAGGCCGCTGCCCCTGCGCCGACCCGTTCAATGCGGTCGCCCAGTTTGTTGACGGCGCTGCCGAGGATGCCGATGTTTTCCGTATTGCTGTTGATCTGCTGCCATGCGTCATGGAGCTGGCTGCCGTTAACAGCATCCGTCGAATCGGCGGAAATTTCGCCGTCGGCTACGCCGGTAATCTTGTTGCCATTCATGTTGAGGGTACCGTTCATATCGACGTTGCCATTAAAGGTTGCGTCGCCGCCAACTTCAAGCTTGCCGCCAAGCGTCGTATCGCCGCCGACATTCAGATTCCCCTGCAAGTCCGTATCACCCGTGACTTTTACATTATTATCTACTGTCACGGTATCACCGTCATGAGAAATGGAATCGTCAGCTCCGCTGCCCGGCCCTCTGTCGGGTCTGCCGCTGTTGTTCGTCGGGTTTGTTCCGCTAGTTTCCGCAGCTCCACTGACATCGGAAGCAACAGAAATTTCCGAAAGCTTGGAAAGATCATCGGCGCTCAAACTGGACAACGCATTGACTGCGCTCACATCCATATTGCTGAGCGTACTGAGGGTGCTGATATTAGAGCGGGAGAAGGCGGAAAGTGTCTGACCAGCAGTTTCCAAATTAGTAACGCGGTCATCAATTCCTTTAATTGCACTATCTAAATTTCTCATTCCCGTAACAACTGAAGCATCTCCACTAATATAGTTAAACCCATCCCAACTTATCGTATTCGACATCGTGCCGTCGTCATTAATGTTTACGCCAATAATTTTCATACCAGTGGTAAAGCGAGAGTCAAGTAAATCCAAAGCGCTAGAAACGGTTGTAGCATTCTTTAAAAAAGTTGTATTTCCAAAAGACATTGGCCCGATAGTATCATCCAAAGAGTTTAATGCTGCTGTAACCGTAGAATTAGTAGCAATATGATATGCTCCATCAAAATTAAGATCGCCAATATGAGTATCTAACGATTTAATTGCCCCAGTCAAATTTGTTTGACTACTCAGCAATAACGTATCGCTAAAATTAACCGATCCCATTTTATTATCTAACGTACTAGCCGCTGTCGTCAAATCAGTCACACTATTTAAGAAGTTTGTGTTGCTCCACTTTGCATCTCCAACCTTTTCGTCTACTGCATACAGCTGCCTGCCATTAACAGCTTCTTTCGAAGAACTGGAGAGAGTTCCGTTTGCTACGTTGGTAATCGTCGTTCCAGTGCCGTTGTTAGCCGCTAAATCAACTGCCTGCTTATCGGCATTTCGGTATGTTACCGCTAAGTCAGATACTTCCTTAACCGCATTAAGCTGGCTCATGTTTACAGCGTCCGTATCATTGACGCCGTTTGCCACGCCAGTAATAACCTTATTGCCAGCATTTAAGCCACTCGAAGTAACATATGCCGTACCGCCGATCGTCAGGCCGCTGGACGTCAACGAATTATTCATGTCAATCGTAAAGCCGCCGGTAGCCGTTACACTTCCTGCCGTCACTGCGCCCGTTACGCCTAACGTGCCGCCTACGGTTGCATTATTGGTCACTGCCAACGCATCGGTGCTGAGACTCGTCAATCCGCTGACTGTCTTCGACAGGCTGACGCCGTTAGCATCTACAACTAGGTTTCCATCCTGCGCCGTTTTCACTGTCACGTTGCCGCTGTTGTCAAATTCAATGCCGTTGCCATTCTTCACTGATACGACATTGGAACTGTCAATAGACACGCCGTTTCCTGCCGTATAAGTCTTAATTTGACTCTGTACTGCATCGAGCTGATTCTTATTGACGGCATCAGTACCTTCTGTGCCAGCCTGTACGCTGGTAATCTTCTGACCATTCATCGACGCTCCCTGGCTGAAAGTCGCCGTGCCGTTCGTCGTCAGCGCTCCTAATGTTGTCGCTCCCGTTACGTTCAGCGTACTGCCGAGGGTCGTCGCTCCTGTGACTCCCAGGGTACCACCAACGGTTACTGCGCCGCTCGTCGTCACACTTGTCAGGCTGATATCGTCTTTTAGCGCGACGCCGTTGCTGTCCACTTCTAAGTTGCCGTCTTGTGCCGTTTTTACAGAAATAGCGTTATTACTTCCCTGATCGATCGCAATGCCATCGCCAGCCGTATACGTTTCCCCGTCTACTGTCGCAATAGCATCCGTCAGTTGTTTGACGTTAACTGCGTCTGTATCAGCCGTCCCCGTGGCCACGCCAGTAATCTTCTGACCATTCATCGACGCTCCCTGGCTGAAAGTCGCCGTGCCGTTCG
>USGG01000050.1 GCA_900554215.1 uncultured Megasphaera sp. | reverse complement strand
GAAGCTACAAAATACTGTAACAGGAGCATATACCCCAACATTTGACAAAGAACCAAGAAGTGGCAGCGTGGAGGGATTGATATGAGTGATAATAAAGTACTGACCTATCGGCAAGACGTATTAGCCTTTGCCTTGGAACAATACGGAACGGAGCCGGAATTTTTATGGGCTTCCTATCCTGACTATGCGGTGCTGCGTCATTGGAATGGGAAGTGGTATGGCGTTGTGATGGATGTGCCGCGGGAGAAGTTGGGGTTGTCCGGGCAGGGGTGTGTTGATGTTTTAAACGTGAAGTGCGAGCTTGACATGATTGGGGCTTTTCGCCAGCGCGACGGTTTTTTGCCGGCCTATCATATGAACCGCAGTCATTGGCTGACGGTATTGCTGGACGGCACGGTGGACAGGGAGACGATTATTTCGCTGCTCGACATGAGTTGTGATTTGATTGAGAAGGGGACGAAGAAACGAGGACGGCTGCGTCGTGACCCGAAGTGAGCTGAGGCCTTGACGCAGCTGTTAATATAATATGGATTCGTTTTGAAGCAGTTCGGCTGATGGGGTCGGGCTGCTTTTGTCGTATTGGATAGTATGATTAGCTGATAGATGGTTAAGAGCATATCATTGTTTTTTCAACAATTTGATAGTATCGGGAATACGTGCCGTTGCCGATAAAAATATGATTGAACTTTATAGGCAGGAGGCGTTTGCGGTCTTGGATAGAGTATGCGTAGAAGTCATGGAATGGAAGAAATGCATCGTAATTCAGTTGTCGAAATAGCTAATGAATTGGCAAATATTTGGCGTTGCATGAATCGTTTAATGCAGTATCGTATCGTTATATATTTTGATTTACATGCATTATAAACTGAATTACGGCGTATAGATGACAAGGGCCTATGACTGCGAAGGGCTTTGTTAAGCCGTTTTTAGCTTTCATTTGGTTTTTGACGCTTCACGGCGTTACGCGTAACGTCTTCTTTTCTTTTTCTCTTTCTTTTTATATTTTTTTCTGTCTTATTTTTTAATTGGGCCTATTTTCTTTTTTTTGATGAATCGTTTTTGCTTTGTGTTTTATGCAAGTTTAGCAAAGGGGGAAATAAATTCGGCCCTTCGTGTCCCTTACTAGTATAGAGAGATGCGAAGGGAGAGGTGCGGACATGAAGGCACTGCGATGGTTTCAGACGAAGGTTGGGTTGTTTCAGGACCCGCGGATGATGTATTTGCTGAATCAGCCTCATGGCGATTCGTATTTCGTCATTTGGTTTTATATCAAGGATTTGGCCGGCATGATCAACGACGACGGTTACATATACGTATCGGAGAGACAGGCTATGCCGACGGAGCTGCTGGCTCGTCAGCTGCGCTGCCGCAAGGCTTTTGTGGAACGGGTGCTGGACGTGTTTGAGCAGATTGACCTCATCAGCCGCGATGAAACGGGGCTGATGCGCATCGTGCCCTGGGATGAAATCCAGAGCTTTTCCCGCGACGAGAAGAAGCGCAGCGACGCCCGGGACCGCATGAGACGGTATCGCCAGCGGCAGCGGGAGGGACAGGCGAAGGCAGCAGCTGGTGCTTCCCATAATGAAATGGCTGGCTGTATGCCCGACGAGAGAATTCGGAGCGTCAATGGACAGGCCTGTAAAACGGGATATACCGCACCGTGTGGTAAGATTGAATTAGAATGCGTTCAGCGTGATGAACAGGTTGGGGCTATGCTTGACGAGAAGATACAGAGCATCGACGAGCCAATGCCTGACACGGAACATACTGCATCGTATGGCGGGGCTGTTATGGGAGACCTTCGGAATAGCGAGAAGACCGTTGCCGAGACTGATAAGAGAATGCAGAGTATCAATGGGCAGGGTCGTGAAATGAGAGATACCGCGCCGTATGGCAGAGCTGAATGGGATTGTGTTCATTATGGTGAACAGGTTGGCGTTCTGCTTGACGAGAAAGTACATGGTGTCGATAAGCCAACGCCTGAAACGGAACCTGCTGCGTCGTACGGCAGAACTGCTGTGGATTATCCCCGAAATGGCATGAAGACCATCGCTGTGACCGATAAGAAAAGACTGCGTGTCAATGGACAGGCACAACAAACGGGATATGCCGTGCCGTCTGGCAAGGCTGACTTACATTGTGTTCAGCATAGTGAACAAGTGGGTATTCTGCTTGACGAGAAAATGCGGAGCATCAACGAGCCAATACCTGCAACGGAATACGCTGCACCATGTGGCGGGGCTGATCTGACCTGCACACAGCTTTCCGAAAGGCAGGAACTCGCGGCGTATGATGGGGACGACATAGACGGCATACAAGGAGAGGAAGGGGCCGAAGGAGTAGCGTATGTAACAGAAGACAGGGCATATGCGCTAGGGGCAGGTTCTGCCGCAGATTATCCCGATGAGGGGCGGGATACCTGCGGCGATAGGGAGGAACCGTCGTCTCTGCCGGGCGGCAAGGCCCTCCTATATTACGAAGCCTTGTTCGGCAAGGCCGACGGGCAGACCGTAGAAGCTTTGCAAGGGTTGGCGCGGCGATGGGGAGAAGAAGCTGTCTGCCGGGCCATTTGCGTTGCCTTGAAGAAGGGCGCGTCCAGCGTTCAGTATATCCATGCCGTATTGGTTCACAGCAAGGGTAGTCCCCGCCATGATACGGCGCCCAGTCCATATGAGACCGAAAGGTCTATGCCTTCCGGGGGCGGGCTCTGCCATATCAGCGACATGAGCTGGGGCAGCCCGGACATCAGCTTAGGTGAATGCATACGGCCCGTATACGAAGCGCTGCCATAGGCATAACGGCTAAAGGACGGGGCTCAGTTCAGGTTCGCAAGACGTCTGAAAATCAGAATCTACAGGTTCTGACAGCGTTAGGATACGGGTAAAAAAGTATAAACTCATGGCGGGGAAACTTTGTTATTCAAAAATTAAAGAATAATAGAGCAGCGCAGCGCTGTTCTGCCGGTACCGTCATGCCGCCTATGGCCTATATGACGCAGCCCATAGCGCTAAATACTGCGCGTAATGGGGAAAGCGTGTACACGTAGCAAAGCAGCGGTGCTCGTACATTCTGAAGGAAATACCGATACAGCAAGGCGGATATCGAAGCAAAAATACTTGCAAAAACGCTATTCTTTTAGACGGCGTAAAATAATTGCAGAAAAACTTTAGTGTACAAAAGTAAAGCATATAATGTAACGGTAATGCGCGTTGGCGTGTTGCTGCATATTGTCTATGATGCAAACCATAGCAGCAATAGTTTGAGGAAATTATCAAAAAAATTCCTGTCAAAACGATACCCACAACAACTTTACACTATCATTTTTTTGCTTTTTTACTAGCCAAACAGTTTGCCGATTGTTACAATAAACAGTAAAAGCAACATATCATAATATTTGCGAGGCGATATCTATGAGTTTGGCTACGGAAAAAGAATTTAAAAATATTCACGAGTTCATTGAGCGGCGATTGGGCGGTCGGAAACCGGCGTCCGACGAAGAATTGAACGAGCTGATTCAGGAATATATGGACCAGACGAATACTATGCTGGAAGCACAGGAGCCGCTGACGGAGGAAACGGCGGAAGACGTATTCGACTGGTTAGAGCTGGCCGGACGAGCCAGGAGCAAAAAGGTGCAGAGACGGTATCTGGAAAAGGCGAAGGAACTGGAGCCGAAAAATCTGGACGTATTGTCTGCCCTGCTGTTTTTGGACAAGCGGGCCTATCATGAGTATCTGCCCGACGTTGAACGGCTGCTGGCTCTGGGCAAGGAAGATCTGCGGGAGCGGAAGATTTACCAGCAGTCCGTAGGCGACTTTTATCAGGTTTTGGAGACGCGCCCGTATATCCGGCTTATGCATATGTATATGTTTCTGCTGCAGCAGTGCATGATGCTGCGGAAGGCCATCGCCGTAGGCAAGGAAATTTTAAAATTAAACTGCAGCGATAATCTGGGCGTCCGATATACGCTGATGCACTTGTATGTCTATATGGAAGACGAATACAACGCCCTGAAGCTGATGCGTCAATTCAAGGAAGTCGACGATACGGCCGGATTTCAGCTGCCTCTGGCGCTGCTGTATTTCCAAGAGGGGAAATCAGAGGAAGCCAAAGGCGTATTGAAACGATTGAGCACGACGTACCGCGGGTTCCGATCGTTCCTCAAGGATGCGGCGGAACTACGGCTGCTCGATGAATCCGAATATATAGATGAATATCAGCTGTATACGGAAAGCGAATTAGTCAGCTGCTATCAGGAAAACTTGTTCCTGTGGGATTCGCGGCAGGAATTTTTCCAGTGGGCCCGGAAAGCGATGACGCCGCCCCGGAAGAAGAAAGAGCAGACGACGACGTAATGATGCATAGGGAGCAGTCCGGTTGGCAGCGGCCGGGCTGTTTTGCTATGGATAGGATTGTATCAAAAAAAATTATTTGACTTTTTGACTAATTAGCTGTTTTTTGGCCTAAAATCATTGACAAATACTTGCAATCATGCTATCTTTTATATAGTCATTAGCACTCAAATTGCATGAGTGCTAATTAATAAGTCAAATGAGCAGAAGCAGAGGTGATGCATATGGATTTGGATGAGAGAAAACAAAGAATATTGCAGGCCATCATTCAGGACTATATCACTTCTGCCGAACCGGTCGGCTCGCGGACTATCGCCCGAAAGTACAATTTAGGCGTCAGCGCCGCGACGATCCGCAATGAAATGTTTGATTTGGAAATGCTGGGCTATTTGGAACAGCCGCACACGTCGGCCGGACGGATTCCGTCCATCAAGGGCTATCGGTTTTACGTCGACTGCCTGCTGGAGCCGACGCAGATTTCCGAGGAAGAAAAGCGGTTCGTCCAGTCCTGGTTCCACGATAAGATGAACAACGTCGATCAGATTTTCCAGTCGACGGCCAAGGTCTTGTCCAAGATCACCCACAACGTGACCTTGGTCATGGCGGCGCAGCAGGTGAGCTCGAAGCTGAAGTACATCCGCTTCCTGCCCCTGGATTTCCGGCGGGCCATCATGATCGTCGTCACCGATTCGGGCCAGATCGAGAACTGCATTTTCCCGAAGCCCGAAGATACGGACGTGGACGAGCTGAACGTCATCGCCGAAAAGCTGACGCATTACCTGGCCGGCCTTCCCGTGAGCCGCATCAACATGGAAATGCTGGAGCAGTTTCACGAATCCATCGTCGGCGACCTGGAGCTGTACCGGCTGGCCTTCCGGTCTATCCATCAGGCCTTCCGCCGGGAGCAGCAGCTGTACAAGGGCGGGGCCATGGAGCTCTTAAACAAGCCGGAGTTCAAAGACGTAGCGAAGGCGAAAAACTTGTTCACCATGCTGGAGGAACAAGACGTCATGGCCAATCTGTTCAACGACGGCGGCCAGGAGCCGCAGAAGACCGTGACCGTGCGCATTGGGGAAGAAGCAAACCTATCTCCTATCAATGATTGCAGCATCATTGAGGCGACTTTCAAGGCAAACGACGTCGTCCTTGGCAAGATTGCCGTGCTGGGGCCGACGCGCATGGAATATGCCAAGATCATCGGTCTCCTCGATTTTATGAAGCAGCATGTGACGAATATTTTAGAGCATTATCACGACGATACATAGGAGGCTTTCATACAGATGAGCAAAGATAAAGAAAAGGATAAAGAAAAAAAGCACGAACAGCAGGCTGCTGCCGAAGCGGCAGAGGCTGAAAACGCGAAGGTAAACGAATCGGCTGAACAAGCGGAACCGGCGCAGGATGCAGGAGACGCTCCGGCGGCAGATGAGGAAAAAGCGGCGGAAGATGCCGCTTCGACGGATGCCAAAATTGCGGAAGCAGCCGTAGCGGATATGAAACAGCGCTACATGCGCCTGCAAGCCGACTTCGCCAATTTCAAAAAGCGGACGGCCGGCGAAAAGCTTCAGATTTCTGAAGTCGTAAAAATGGAAGTCCTGCAGAACGTCCTTCCCGTCGTCGACAACTTCGAACGGGCCCTGCAGGTGCCGCAGGATAAGCTGACGGACGATCTGAAATCCTTCGTAGACGGCTATGAAATGATTTACAAACAGCTCATGACCGTCCTGGAAAAGGAAGGCGTTGTGAAAATCGACGCCGTCGGCAAACCCTTCGACCCGAACTACCATCAGGCGGTCATGCGGGTAGCCAGCGACGAATACGACAACGACGTCGTCGTCGAAGTGCTGCAGGAAGGCTATTTGCTGGGCGACAAGACCTTGCGTCCGGCTATGGTAAAAGTTGCATTTAACGGTTAATCATCGTAGAAAGATATTGAGGAGGAATTTATCATGAGTAAAGTAATTGGTATTGACTTAGGTACGACAAACTCTGTTGTAGCTGTTATGGAAGGCGGCGAACCGACCGTCATCACGAATACAGAAGGTTCTCGTCTGACGCCGTCTGTCGTCGGCTTTTCCAAGACGGGCGAACGCCTCGTAGGCCAGCTGGCAAAACGCCAGGCCGTTTCCAACCCGGAAAACACGATTTCTTCTATTAAACGTCACATGGGCGAAAGCTACACCGTCGACATCAACGGCGAAAAATACACGCCCCAGCAGATTTCCGCTATGATTCTGCAGAAATTGAAAGCCGACGCCGAAAGCTATTTGGGCGAAAAAGTAACCCAGGCGGTCATCACCGTTCCGGCTTACTTCAACGACTCCCAACGTCAGGCTACGAAGGACGCCGGTCAGATTGCCGGCCTCGACGTACTCCGTATCGTCAACGAACCGACGGCAGCTGCTCTTGCCTACGGCCTCGATAAGGGCGGCGAAGGCAAGATCCTCGTATTCGACCTCGGCGGCGGCACCTTCGACGTATCTATCCTCGAACTGGGCGACGGCGTCTTCGAAGTTAAGGCTACAAACGGCGATACCCACCTCGGCGGCGATGACTTCGACAATGCCGTTATGAACTGGATGATCAGCGAATTCAAGGGCCAGACGGGCATCGACCTCTCGACGGATAAGATGGCAGAACAGCGTTTGAAGGAAGCTGCTGAAAAAGCGAAAATCGAATTGTCTACGGTTCTCTCGACGAATATCAACCTGCCGTTCATCACGGCTGACGCTACGGGCCCGAAACACCTCGACCTGACCTTGACCCGCGCTAAATTCAACGAATTGACGGAAGACCTCGTACACCGCACGATGGAACCGACGAAGAAAGCTATTGCCGATTCGGGCTTTACCATCGATGAAATCGACAAGATCATCCTCGTCGGCGGCTCCAGCCGTATTCCGGCCGTACAGGACGCTATCAAATCCATCCTCGGCAAGGAACCGAGCAAGGGCGTTAACCCGGATGAATGCGTTGCTATCGGCGCGGCTATCCAGGCCGGCGTTCTCGTAGGCGACGTTAAAGACGTACTGCTCCTCGACGTAACGCCCTTGTCCCTGGGCATTGAAACGCTGGGCGGCGTATTTACGAAGATCATCGAACGGAACACGACGATTCCGACGTCCAACAGCCAGGTATTCTCCACGGCCGTTGATAACCAGCCGTCCGTCGACGTACACGTCCTGCAGGGCGAACGCGAAATGGCAGCCGACAACAAGACACTGGGCCGTTTCGAACTGTCCGATATCCCGGCAGCTCCGCGCGGAGTACCCCGCATCGAAGTTACCTTCAACATCGACGCCAACGGCATCGTAAACGTTTCGGCTAAAGACCTCGGCACGGGCAAGGAACAGAAGATTACCATTCAGTCCTCGTCGGGCCTCGATAAGAGCGAAATCGACCGCATGGTCAAGGAAGCTGCGGCTCACGAAGCAGAAGATAAGAAACGGAAGGAACTCATCGAAGCGAAGAACAACGCCGACTCCCTGATTTATCAGGCTGAAAAGACGATCAAAGACCTGGGCGACAAAGCTGACGCTTCCAAGGTTTCCGATATTAAGAGCAAGATTTCCGACTTGAAGGAAGCTATGAAGAGCGACGACGTCGACAAGATCAAATCGGCATCGGAAGCCGTTACGAAACCGCTCTACGACTTGACGAGCGAAATGTACAAGCAGGCCGGCGCGCAGCAGCAGGCTCAGCAGGGCCCGGCCGGCGCAGGCAGCGCTCAAGGCGGCGCCCAGCAGAGCGCCCAGGGCGGCGAAAAGGTAGTCGACGCAGACTATAAAGTAGTAGACGACGACCAGAAGTAAGGTAGATAAGAGGGGTTGCCCATATGAGTACGAAACGAGATTATTACGAAATCCTCGGCGTTCCTAAAGACGCCAGCGACGCAGAGATCAAAAAGGCTTTCCGCAAGTTAGCCATTAAATACCATCCGGATAAAAACCGGGACGACCCCAAAACTGCCGAAGAAAAGTTTAAGGAAGTCAACGAAGCCTACCAGGTCTTGTCCGATAAGAACAAGCGCGCCCAATACGACCAGTTCGGCCACGCCGCCTTTGAAAACGGCGGCGCCGGCGGTCCGGGCGCAGGCGGCTTCGGTGGGTTCGGCGGCTTTGGCGGATTCGGTCAGGGCGGAGGGTTCGGCGGCTTTGAAGATATCTTCGCCGATTTCTTCGGCGGCCAGGGACGGCGTCAGTCGGCAAACGGCCCGCAGCGCGGCGCAGACCTGCGCTTCGACGTGGATATTTCCTTTAAGCAGGCCGCCTTCGGCACGGAAATGGAAATCCAGGTCCCGAAGGATGAAACGTGCGACCACTGCAACGGCAGCGGCGCCGAACCGGGCAGCGACGTAGAAACGTGCCCTGTCTGCCACGGCACAGGCCAGCAGCGCGTCGTCCAGAACACGCCCTTCGGCCAGATGGTCAACGTCCGCACCTGCTCGCACTGCGGCGGCACGGGCAAGATCATCAAGAAGAAGTGCACGAAGTGCCACGGCGAAGGCACGGTCAAGGTCCGCAAGAAGCTGAAAATCAAGATTCCTGCCGGCGTCGACGACGGAGCCCGTCTCCGCGTAGCCGGCGAAGGCGAACCGGGCGTACGCGGCGGCGGCCACGGCGATTTGT
Source organism: uncultured Megasphaera sp. (assembly GCA_900554215.1). Taxonomy (GTDB): domain Bacteria; phylum Bacillota; class Negativicutes; order Veillonellales; family Megasphaeraceae; genus Megasphaera. The sequence continues at coordinate 5,649 of USGG01000050.1, read as the reverse complement.
ACGTATACATCTTCGTCCGCCGGGACCCGCAGTTTACGCGGGAAGGAAACGATATCCTGTCGCAGGAAACGATTTCCTTCGCTCAGGCGGCCTTGGGCTCGACGATCCGCGTCGACACGCTGGACGGCAAGATCGAGCTGAAAATTCCTGCCGGCACGCAGACCGGTACGGTATTCCGCATCCGCGGCAAGGGCGTGCCCGTCTTGGGCGCGAAGGACCGCCGCGGCGACCATCATGTACAGGTCACCGTAGCCGTACCGAAGAAGCTGAACGCCAAGCAGAAGGAACTGCTGAAGGAATTTGCCTACGCAGGCGGCGAAACCTGGGTGGGGGAGCCTAAGCCGGCCCAAGCATCGCCGGAAGGTTCCAAGGATAAATCTAAGAGCAAAAAAGGCTTTTGGAGCAAATTAAAAGAAGAACTTTGAAGATAAGGGAGAACATTCGATGAAATGGAATGAAATCGATTTGATTGTTTCCCCAGAGGCCACCGATTTGGTGGCCCTTCTTTTATATGAATGCGGCGGCAGCGGCTCGATCATCCACGACGACGAAGCCGACGAGCTGGGCCGCATCCGTATAACGGCGTATTTCCCGCCGGAGCAGAAGGACGCTGTGGAAACGGTACGAACCCATATGAGGGAGCTGGCCCGCCGCGACGCGGCATTAGGCAAGTGGCAGATCCGGACGAACCTGACCGACGACACGGACTGGCTCTATTCCTGGCAGGCCTATTTTCACCCGAAGAAGATATCGGAGCATTTCTGGGCTGCACCGGCCTGGGAGCCGGCTGAGCCGGGCGAGGGCGAAGACGTCGTAGTCATCGAGCCGGGACTGGCCTTCGGCAGCGGCTTCCACGACACGACGTGCATGTGTGTCCAGTATTTGGAACAGGCCGTCAAGCCGGGAGACGAAGTATTTGATATCGGCACGGGAACGGGCATCTTAGCCGTGGCGGCGGCTAAGCTCGGCGCAGGCCATGTCGTCGCTGTCGATTTCGACGAAAAAGCCGTGTCTCAGGCCGTCATCAATGCCAACCTGAACAATGTGAGCGACATTGTCGACGTGTATAACAGCGACCTGTTGGCCGCCGTATCGGCCGACGGCAAAAAGGCCGACGTCGTCGTGGCCAATTTGGTGACCAACGCCGTCCTGGCCCTGCTGCCGTCTCTTCCGCCGTACATGGAAAAAGACGGCGTCCTGATTGCCAGCGGTATCATTGACGAGCGCATCGGCGAGGTCCGCCGCGCCGCAGGGGAAGCAGGCTTTGCCTGGGAAGACGAATGCCTGCAGAACGGCTGGTACGCCGTGCGCATGAGGAGACTATAATGCGGAAACTATTTACGGATTTTCCCATTTGCGGGAATTTTGAGCTGTCGGCCGACGACGCCCGCCACGTCCTCGTCGTCCTCCGCCATACGGTGGGAGACACGCTGGCTGTGACGGACAGTACGGGCGCGACGTACGAATGCGTCATCACGGCCGTGCAGGGCCATTCGGCCATGCTGACGCCGGCGAAAAAGCTGTCTGACGGCGACGAGACGGCCGGCGAGGTCGTCCTGGCGGCGGGGCTGCTCAAGAGCGACAAGTTCGACTGGGTCGTCCAGAAGGCGACGGAGCTAGGCGTCAGCCGCATTGTTCCTGTACAAATGGAAAATTGTGTAGTAAAATTAAATGAAACTCGCCGTCAAAGCCGGCGGGAACGGTGGCAGCGCCTGGCCCTGGAAGCGGCGAAGCAGTGCGGCCGCAGCGACGTGCCGCCTGTAGAGGACGTCGTCGAGTTCCGGGCTCTGGTGGACCAGTACGGCCATGAACGGTTCGTCATTCCCTATGAACGGGAAACGGCTCCGCTGGCCGACGTATGCAGCCAGATCCGCACGGGAAACGTAGTGCTCTGCATCGGCCCCGAAGGCGGGTTTTCACCGAAAGAAATACAATACGCCGAGGAGCACGCTGCCTGGTGCCGTACCGTTTCCTTAGGGCCCCGCATCCTGCGGGCCGAAACGGCGTCCCTGGCCGCCTTGGCGATTGTCAAATACGAAAGAGGATTTAAATAATGGCGACTATTGCTTTTGCGACGCTGGGATGCCGCGTCAACCAATACGATACGGACAGCATGCGCGGCCTGTTTTTGGCCGAAGGCTTTGCCGATGCCGATTTTAACGACGCTGCCGATGTGTATGTCATCAACACCTGCTCGGTAACCCAGATGGGGGAAAAGAAATCGCGGCAGCTCATTCGACGGGCGAAAAAGCGCAATCCTAAGGCCGTCGTCGTCGTGACGGGCTGCTACGCCCAGCTCGATCCGGAGCTGTTGGCGGCCATGGACGGCGTCGATGCCGTCGTAGGCACCAATGAAAAGAAGAATATCACAGCCATCGTCCGAAAGCTGCTGGGACGTGAAGCCGACGGGACGATACAGGCCGTGCACGACGTCATGAAGGGCGACGAATTCGAGGAAATTCCCCTCTATCCGTCGGCCGTAGAGCATACGCGGGCCGACCTAAAGATTCAGGAAGGGTGCAATAATTTCTGTACCTACTGCATCATACCGTACACGAGGGGCGGCTTGAAGTCGCGCCGGCCCGACGCCGTCATAGCCGAGGCGCAGCGCCTCATTTCCTACGGCTTTAAGGAGCTCGTCCTGACGGGCATTCACTTGGGTGCATACGGCAAGGACCTGCCGGAACGGCCGACGCTGGCTCTCATCCTGCGGCGTCTCCTGGCTGAGACGGACGTACAGCGCATCCGCATGGGCTCCGTCGAATCGCTGGAAGTAGACGACGACCTCATCAAGGTCATGAATTCATCCGACCGCATTTGCCCGCACCTGCACCTGCCTCTGCAGTCCGGCTCCGACGCCATCCTGAAGGCTATGAACCGCCAGTATACGAAGGCTGAGTACAAAGGCTTGATTGCCGAGCTGCGCAGCCGCATTCACGGCCTGACCATCTCGACGGACTTGATTTTAGGCTTTCCCGGTGAAACGGACGAGCTGTTTCAGGAGACGATGGAAACGCTGGAAGAACTGAAATTTTCCCATATCCACGCCTTTCCCTATTCGCAGCGGCCCGGCACGCCGGCGGCGGCCATGGCGAATCAAGTCGACCCGCTGGTCAAGAAAGAGCGCGTTGAAATCGTCAACGCCTTGTCGGCCCGGCAGAAGGACGAGCTCCTGGCCCGGATGGTCGGCAAGACCGTCCATGTCCTCATCGAGCGGCAGGACGGTGCGAAGGGCGAAGGCTTTTCGGAAAACTACGAACGGGTCTGCGCGGAAGGCCTGACGGAACCTTGCGAAGGTGCAATCGTTCCCGTCGTGCTGGACCGGGCGGACAACCATATACTTTACGGTACATTAAAGGAGGATGCTTAACATGGAAGACTGCTTATTCTGCAAGATCATCAAGGGAGAAATCCCCAGCACGAAGGTGTACGAAGACGACAACTTTTTCGCTTTCAAGGACATTGCGCCCGTTGCGCCGGTACACGTCCTGGTCATTCCGAAAAAACACGTCGCCAGCATTGCGGCCCTGACGGAAGATGACGCCGACGTAGCCGGCAAGATGCTCTTCGCCCTCCAGAAGGTCGCTCAGGAACTGGGCTTGGACAAAGACGGCTACCGGGTCATTTTCAACACCGGCGAAAAGGCCGGCCAGACAGTACATCACATGCACGCCCACATCTTAGGCGGCAAGGAAATGGCTTGGCCCGGCGTATAAGCGATGGAAGAAGATATGTCGAAACGGCCGCACCCTGCCGGCCGGCCTAAGAAAAAGAGAAAGCTGCCCCCTGTGTCACTGCGCGGCGGTTCAGGCATCCGTATCATATCCATTGCGATACTTGCCGCCGTCATGGCCTTTCTCATACTAAAAGGAGTATAAGCATGGCAAAAGCCTGCGCAGCGAAAGCGATTGCTTGGCGGCGCAGGCTTTTTATTGTCGCCGGTGTATCTGCGCCGGCAAAGAGAGGTGCGTCGTATGATGAAGAAAAGCCGCAGCCGTATACTATGGGGCTGTCTCTGTGCCGTCGGCTGCGAAACCCTGTTCGGCCTGAGCTATATCTGTACCAAGGAGGCGACGCAGGCCGCCAGTGCCCTGACATTGCTGGGATGGCGGTTTTTCGTCGCCGCTGCGTTCATGGCCCTGTGCGCCGCATCGGGGCGGATGCAGGTGCGATGGAAAGGAAAGCCAAGAAAGCCTCTCCTGGCTGTGGCACTTTGCAATCCCGTCGTCTATTTTGTCGCCGAGACCGTAGGCATCAGCTTGACGACGGCTTCGGAAAGCGGCGCTTTTTTGGCCTGCATTCCTGCCGTGTCGCTCCTGGCCTCGACCATCTTGCTACATAAATCGCCGCGGAGGCATCAAGTCGTCGGCATTGCCGTTACCCTGGCAGGTGTTCTTACAGCAGTCCTGGCAGTCGGCGCGTCGGCAAGCTTTTCTGCAGCCGGCTATGCCGTTTTGACTGGCGCCGTCATTTCTTATGCCTTGTACAGCGTATATGTCGAAAAATCTGCAGCTTATACGGGCGAAGAAATCACAGCGGCCATGCTGGCTGCCGGTGCCGTCGTTTTCATTCCGCTGGCCCTCATTGAGGGCTGGTATACGGGGACGCTGGCTCATCTCCTGCTGCTTCCCCTGACGTATCCTGCTTTTCTTACGGCGGCGCTGTATCAGGGCGTCGGCTGCTCTGTCCTGGCCTTCTTTTTGTCCAATAAGGCAATTGCCAGCATAGGCGTGAACCGCACGGCGTCGTTCATCGGCATTTCTACTGTCGTGTCCATTGCCGCCGGCATTACCCTGCTGGACGAATCCTTTTCCTGGCTGCAGGGGATTGGCGTCGTCGTTATATTAGCCGGCGTGTATATTGCCAATAGAGAAAGAGAATAATGGCGAGATATTATCATAACTTAACGGAAAGAGATTGCCGGATGCCTGTTCATGAAATGGTGAAATTTGCCTGTCGGCAAAAAAATATTTCATGAACAGGCATTTTTTTACATTTATTTTTTCCCTTTTACAGCTTTAAATGAAATAAAAATATGGGGGGATTGATAGTGCCGATAAAACAGCCTGATCCCGAATTTTAACGGGGTGGCCTTACTAATGGAAAAACATTTAAATTTATTGAAGAACTTTTAAGTCATGGATATGATGTTAACTATAAAAATAAATCGAATAATCATAATTTTATTCAATGGGCATTTTATGGATATATTGAAAATGATGAACACTATTCATATTCAACAGAATTTATAGTAAAACTAATTAATATTGCTAAAAAATATGGTTTAGATGTAAATGCTAAAGATAGTTATGGTAGCAACATAATTCATATGGCTTTAGATAAAAGTACATACGAAGGACAAGTATTTCCTCTTCTGGATGCTTTAGGAGAAAATTTTGATTTTGAATGCAAAGATAGATATGGTCGTAATTTACTAGAAATAATTGATGATCATAAAAATTATACAAAAGTAAATCATGATAATGTATGGTTTAATCGTTGGGTAGAAGAAGAAAAAGAATTTAAAAAGAGAATATTAGGAAAAGGAAATGCATCTGATGATAAAACTAAAAATTCTTCTTTGACTACTTCAAAAGTAGAAACTGACATCAACACATTTGAAACAACAAAAAACTTAGACAATTATGC
>USGG01000049.1 GCA_900554215.1 uncultured Megasphaera sp. | reverse complement strand
GCCCATGCCCGTAATGACCGCCGTCGGGTTGAGCATTTCCCGCATCCCCGGGCCGCCCTTCGGCCCTTCGTAGCGGATAACCACGACGTTACCTTCTTTAATGCCGCCGCCGATAATCGCTTCGATGGCTTCTTCTTCCGAGTCGTAGCACTTGGCCGTGCCTTGGTAGACCAGCAAATCCGGTTCGACGGCGCTTTCCTTGATGACCGCTCCGTCGGGAGCCAGGTTGCCCGACAGGATGGCGATGCCGCCGCGGTTCATGTAAGCATTGTCTACGCTGTGGATGACGTCAGGCCGTTCGATGTCTGCATGGGCGATGCGTTCGCCGATGGTTCCCGTCACGGTCTTGGCCTCCGTGTGAATGATACCCAGCTTCGTCAATTCCTTCATGACGGCGCTGATGCCGCCGGCTTCGTTCAAATCCTTCATATGGTATGTGCCGCCGGGGCTCATCTTGCAGATGTACGCTGCCTTGCGGCTGATTTCGTCAAACTTCTGCAGCGGCAGGTCAATGCCCGCTTCGTGAGCGATAGCCGGCAGGTGGAGCACCGTATTGGTCGAGCCGCCGATGGCCATGTCGACGGCGATGGCGTTTTCAAAGGATTCCACCGTCATGATGTCCCGCGGGCAGATATTTTTCTTCACCAGCTCCATGACGACGGCCCCGGCCTTTTTCGCCAGCATGCGACGGGCTCCGAAATAAGCCGCCGGAATGGTGCCGTTGCCGGGAAGGCCCATACCCAGGACTTCGGTCATGCAGTTCATCGTGTTGGCCGTAAAGATGCCGGCACAGGATCCGCGGCCCGGGCAGGCTTCGTGTTCCATCTGGTGCATTTCTTCCGGCGTCATCTGGCCCGATTCGACCTTGCCGGCCGCTTCGAACATGGTGCTGACGCTGATATCCTTCCCCTTGTGACGTCCGGCCAGCATGGGGCCGCCGCTGACGACGACTGTCGGGATATTGATGCGTCCGGCAGCCATGAGCATGCCCGGAACGATTTTATCGCAGTTGGGAATCATGACCAAGCCGTCGAAGGCGTGGCCGTTGGCGACGGCTTCGATGGAGTCGCAGATAAGCTCTCGACTGGCAAGAGGGTATTTCATGCCGTCGTGGCCCATGGCGATGCCGTCGCAGATACCGATGGCCGGAAATTCGATAGGCGTGCCGCCGGCAGCAGCGATGCCCAGCTTGACGGCTTCGGCGATTTCCCGCAGGTGCATGTGGCCGGGAATGATTTCGTTAAAGGCGTTGACCACGCCGATCAACGGCTTCTGCAAGTCTTCGTCGCTGTAGCCCATAGCGTGAAACAAGGTGCGGTGGGCCGTACGGGTGCTTCCTTTTTTTACTACGTCGCTTCTCATATCAACTATCCTTTCGTATATAGGGTATATTATCTCATGCGCATATGCTTGACGGGGATGACGCCGCGGGACAAGGAAATCTGCCCCGTTCTGGCAATTTCAATGACCTCGTAGTCGTCGAGCATCCGCAGCAGCGCTTCGATATGGTCCTCCCGTCCCGTCAGGCGGAAGATCAGGGAATCGCGCTGTACGTCGACGACCTTGGCGTGAAACAAGTTGGCAATATTGGTCAGCTCGTCCCGCGCCGCCGGCGTGTCGCATTTAATTTTTATCATAGCCAGCTCGTAGCTGACGAGAGGCGCGTCGTCCAGGTTGACGACCTTGATGACGTCGATGAGCTTCGCCAGCTGGTTGACGGCCTGGTCGAGCTCCCAGCGGTTTTCGACGGAGACGACGATGTTGATGCGCGTCACGTCCGGCTCTTCCGTATAGCCGGCGTTGATGCATTCGATATTGATGGCCCGGCGGCTGATGAGGCCGGCCACGTGGGTGAGTACGCCCGGTTTATTGTCGGCTAAAATAGCCAAGTGCTGTCTCATCATTGTGCTTCTCCTCCTAAGACCATTTCGTCCAGGCGCTTGCCGCCCGGTACCATGGGATATACGTTTTCATCGGCCGGAATGCAGACGTCCAGCAGCGCCGCTCCTTCAGCGGCAAAGAGCCAGTCCAGGCCCTGGGCCAGTTCTTCGGGCTTGCGGACGGTCCGCCCTGGTACGCCCATGGCTCCCGATACGGCCGTAATATCCGGGTTGTCGGCGATGACCGACTGGGAATAATGCTGGCCGTAAAACAGGCGCTGCCACTGGTTTACCATGCCGAGGACGCTGTTGTGCAGGACGACGACCTTGACGTCGACGCCGTATTTATGGAGCGTCGCAAATTCCTGGCAGTTCATCATGATACTGCCGTCGCCGGTAAACAGCACGACCGTCGAGCCGGAGCATCCCAGCTTGGCCCCCATGGCCGCCGGCAGGCCGTAGCCCATGGTCCCCAAACCGCCAGAGGTAATGAAGTGACGAGGCTTTGAAATGTCGCAGAACTGGGCGGCCCACATCTGATGCTGGCCTACGTCGGTGACGACGAAGTCGTCTGCGCCCAAACGGCTGTTGACGGCTTCGAACAGCTTCTGCGGCGATACGGCATCGGGAAGATCCCGCGTCGCAAAGGGATGGGCCTCGTTCATAGCTAGGACCTCTTTCCGCCAGTCGGCAAACTGGGCGGCGAAATCGACGCCGCTTTGCCCTACCTTTTCGGCAAACAGCGGCAGGGACCAGCGAAGGTCGCCGTTGACGCTGATATCGGCATGGACGATCTTGTTGATTTCTACCTTGTCGATATCGAAATGGACGATCTGGGCATTGGGGGCAAAGTTTTCCACGTCGCCTGTAATGCGGTCGTCAAACCGCGTACCGACGGCAATGAGCAGGTCGCACTTCGTCACAGCCATGTTGGCGGCGTACGAGCCGTGCATGCCTACCATGCCCAGATGGGCGTCGTACGAATCGGGCACGGCCCCCTTGCCCATGAGGGACGTAATAACCGGCACCTGCGTCTTCTGGACGACGTCCCACAGGGGAGCGGCCATATCGGCGAGGATGATGCCGCCGCCCGTCAGGAGGACGGGGCGCTTCGCCTGTTCCAGCGCCGCTACGGTGCGGTCGATGTCGTAGGCCTGCCCCGTGTATACGCCGCTGTAGCCCCGCAGCTCTACCGTTTCGGGATATTCATAGTCGAATTCGGCATCGAATACGTCCTTGGCTACGTCGACGAGGACCGGGCCGGGTCGGCCCGTCGTGGCGATGTAAAAGGCTTCCCGCAGCACCCGGGGCAGATCCTTGACGTTCTTTACTAGGTAGTTGTGCTTCGTAATCGGCGTCGTGATCCCCGAAATGTCGGCTTCCTGGAAGGAGTCGCGGCCGATGAAGGTCGTCGCGACCTGTCCGCTGATGACGACGAGAGGGATAGAGTCCATGTTGGCCGTCGCAATGCCCGTGACCATGTTGCACACACCGGGGCCCGACGTGGCGAAGCATACGCCCGCCTTGCCCGTCGCCCTGGCGTAGCCGTCGGCGGCGTGGACGGCGCCCTGTTCGTGGCCTGTTAAAATATGGGGAAATTTGGCTTTGTATAATTCATCGTACAAGGTCAGAACAGATCCGCCGGGATAGCCGAAGACGACTTGTACTTGTTCACGTTTCAAGCTTTCGATGATCGCTTGTGCTCCGGTCATTTTCATAGGCACATACCCTCTTTTCTATGTATTGGAATGATTAGTCGTTGGTGTCGTTTTCATGAAGCCACGGCATCATGTCGCGCAGCTTCGCGCCGACCTGTTCGATCGGGTGTTCCGCGTGCTGGCGGCGCATCGCCATGAAGTGAGCCCGGCCGCCGGCCTTGTTTTCCAGAAGCCAGTCCTTGGCGAAGGTGCCGTCCTGGATGTCGCTCAGGATCTTCTGCATAGCCGCCTTCGATTCGGCCGGGATGACCTTCGGGCCTGCCGTGTAATCGCCGTATTCCGCCGTGTCGCTGATGGACTTGCGCATCTTGGCCATGCCGCCTTCGTACATGAGGTCGACGATAAGCTTCATTTCGTGGAACGTTTCAAAGTAGGCGATTTCCGGCTGATAGCCTGCGGCGACGAGGGTTTCGAAGCCGTTGGTGATGAGCTGGCAGATACCGCCGCAGAGGACAGCCTGTTCGCCGAACAAGTCCGTTTCCGTTTCTTCCTGGAAGGTCGTCTGGATGACGCCGGCCCGGGTGCCGCCGATGCCGCGGGCATAAGCGAGGGCGATGTCAAAACACTGGCCCGTCGCGTCCTGTTCGACGGCGAATACGTCGGGAACGCCGCCGCCTTCAACGAAGGTACGGCGTACGAGATGGCCCGGCCCCTTCGGCGCTACCATGAATACGTCGACGTCGGCCGGCGGCACGATCTGCTTAAAGTGGATGTTGAAGCCGTGGGCAAAGGCCAGGGCGCTGCCGGATTTCAAGTTCGGCCCGATTTCGGCGTTGTATACGTCGGCCTGTTTTTCGTCGGGAATGAGGATCATCGTGATGTCCGCTTCCTTGACCGCTTCGGCTACCGTCTTAACTTCCAGGCCTGCGGCTTTCGCCGTTTCCGCCGATTTGCTGCCTTCATACAAGCCGACGACGACGTCGACGCCGCTCTCCTTCAGGTTCAGCGCGTGGGCATGGCCCTGGCTGCCGTAGCCGACGATAGCTACCTTTTTACCGTGCATGACATCCCAATTTACGTCCTGATCATAAAATACCTTTGCCATTTGAACATCTCTCCTTTTGTATGTAACAAGTAATGATTTCGTTGACCTTTAGAGAATACTGCAAGAGGGAAATAAAAAAATCCGTCCCTCACTGAGGGACGGATTGAACTCCGCGATACCACCCTGATTCCCGAATCCATTACTGGACCCAGGCTCTCTACAACGTACCAACATACGCGTTTCCTATAACGTGGAAAAATCGTCAGCGCTTAATACGTACTTCAGCGCTCCTCTTCCGGGATGATTTTCACGGCCCTGCAATTACCGGCTCGCACCGCCCGCCGGCTCTCTGTGAATTGACTGAGGCAATTACTCTTTCCCATCATCAGATTTCATATATGTCGCCCTCAGAAGGACATCCTTCTGAAGAACTTGAACTTATTCTACAAAATGCCGTCCCATTTGTCAATACATTTTACTTGCATTTTTCTTAAAAAATCAAAGTTAAACGTTGCATTTGTTAAGTAAAACGTTTATTTTATGTTTGATTTCCAAGATACCAGCGGACAAACTGGCGGGCGATGCGGCCGTTGCGGCCCGAATGTTCCATTTCCCAGCGCAGTCCCAGAATGCGCAGCTCGTGAGCCTCCAGGGCGACGCCGGCCTTGCGCAGCTCGTGGTCGATGATCTGCAGATACTCGTCCTGCGTCGGCGCGGCGTAGTGGATGATGAGGCCGAAGCGATCCGACAAGGAAATGGATTCGTTCTGGCTGTCGTCGCGGTATACCTCGTCCAGATCGTCGCGCCGGTCGCGCCACGTTTCCTTGAGCAGGTGGCGGCGGTTGGACGTGGCGTAGATGACCACGTTATCCGGCTGGGGGATAATGCCGCCGTCGATAACCGATTTCAGGTATTTATATTCCTTTTCATCTTCATCAAAGGACAGGTCATCGAAAAAGAGGATAAACTTCTTGCTCTTGATGGCGCTGAGATGCTCCATGAGAGGCGGCAGCTTCTTCATCTGCCCCCGCTCGACCTGGACGAGGCGCAGGCCCTCCTTGTGAAATTTGTACACCAAGGCTTTGACGGCCGTCGATTTCCCCGTGCCGCGGGCGCCCGTCAGGAGGACGTTGTTGGCCTGCCGCCCTTCGATGAAATTGACCGTATTGCGCAGGAGCTTTTCCTTCTGCACGGCGTAGCCGATGAGGTCGTCCCATTCGCGATGGCGGAACGTCTCGATGCCTTTCAGCTCCCCTGACGGCAGCAGGTAAAAGGCCATATACCGGGCCATATCACCCCGGCCGTAGGCCTTGTAGTGATGGAGCAGGGCTTCGGCCATCTGCGCCGCGTCGGCCCCTTCCATGGCCTCTGTCAAGGCCTGCAAGAACTCATATTCCTTCGGAGCAGCAGGCTCGTAGTCGTCCAAGAAGGCGTCGAAGCGGAAATCGGAGGGCTTGGCCTGCAAGTAAGGCCGCAGCAAATGCATGTCCTTCTGCAGAGCCCGCAGCAGCCCCGCCCCGTAGGAACCGCAGTCCTCGATGGCCGTCGCGGCGATGTTGTTGCCGCGGCACAGCAGGTACAGCAGATACTGCCGCCAAACATTCCCCGATAAGCCAAGCCGTTCCGCCGCCGCCAGCAGCGCCGCAGCTGCGGCGTTCCGCTTATTGACATTGTCCGAGCTCAGCAAATATTCCCCCATAATCAACAACACCGGGTCGGACAAAAATTCCCGGCACACCAGCAATCCCCGCAAATCAGGATAATTCATACGTCATTCCCCCTGTCCGGCACTAGCCGAATCGATATTTCATTTTTCAAAAGAATAGCAAAAAAAACATAAAAATGCAAGCCAAACTGCCGACCTGTCGTCAAACGCTTCGATTTTACTTGACGACTACGAGGCCGACAGCATATAATAAACATGAAAAGAGGCATGACGCCGACAAACGGTTATAGCCCCTAAATATTATGCAAGAAATACACCGCCAACATTTAGCGACTGAGGGCGGTTATTTCTTTTGTAAAAGAATTACCAACACGATAATCAACAATAAGAAAATGTTCATATCGTTCATGGGCATCACCCCCACTCCTTTCAAATGGATAGGGGCGATATAACCGCCTGCCGTTGTATGCGTCATGCCTGTAGTAAAATAATACCTGATAGGTAAAATCCCTGTCAATATGGAACCTGAAATCGTATGCAATAGGCTCGACCACCCGCGTCATCGTCCCACGAGTTTATTTGACGAACACGAAACCGACGGCATATAATAAACACGAAAAGAGACATGACGCCGACAAACGGTTATAGCCCCTATAACTTTAAGTCAAAAATGACCGCCTAAGTTTGGAGACTGGTGGGCGGTCATTTTTTTGCCGGAAAATGCGGCATCATAAAATGAGAAAAGACACTGCTTAATACAAGCAGTGTCTTTTCTATATGCACAGAACCATTCAAAAAGCAATCTTATTTTGCCGTATCGTTCCGTTTTACCACGCGGACGCGTTCGACTGTCGGGTTGCCGTCGCTATCCTTATGGACGACATCGACAGTGAAGCGTTCCAGTTCAGGCGCAAATTCCGTCAAAATTTTATCGGACAGTTTCGCACCGTTGAGCATAGCCCGATACAACATAGCGGCAAATTCATACCGCGTCATGGGACGAGCGCCGTCGAAGTTTCCGTCAGGATAGCCTTCGATGACGCCGTTGCCAGCCAATGTCGCGACGTATTCATATGCCCAGTGGTTCTGCGGTACGTCCGGAAAGAGCTGAAGCTTCGACGTATCGAGTCTGCGGCCGGCGTTTACGTCAAGCATAGCCGACTTCATCGCTTCCAGTTCCTTGCGCAGGTCTTTGATCTCCTTAGCCATGGCGACGCGGGACGTCGATACGCCGTTGCCTTGACCAATCTTAAAGGATACGCCGGCGTTAACCATATTGTCATCGTTGCCGACAGTGCCGCCGACGCTGAACATGGTATCCTCGTTCGGACGGTAGAAGGCGCCGATCGCCACGGCGTTTTCACCGCGGTAATTGCCGTAGCCTGCGGCAAAATCCCACTTGTCGTCGGGGTCGAAATCAAGTGGATGAAGGGCCGCCAAGGCAGCTGCTCCTGCACCGACTTCGTCAATGCGGCTGTCTAATTCGCCGACTTTGTTGCCGATGTTGGTAATTTGACTTCCCATATTAGTGATCTGGTCGCCCATATTGGTAATTTCCGTCTTAATACCAGACACCGCGCCGTGGAGCTGCGATTCCGTAGCGGCGTTGTCCGAGCCTTTGTAGCCGCCTTCTTCATATTTAGACCAATCCCATGTCGTATTCATCAAACCGTTAACAAGGCCGTCGCCGCCTTTATTGATGTTGACCGTATGGCCGCCGCTGGTAACGGTCATACCTCCTTCATTTCCTTTGTTGAGGGCAATTTCATTTCCGCCGCTGCCGACAACTGTAACGCTGCCGTCAGCCGAATGCCCCGGTTTCCCATCGTCATGTCCGCCAAATTGAGGATTATCCGTCATGCTGACTTCAAAATTCTGACTGTTGTCGCCAGCCGTACCCGGATTTTCTGTATCGCCGCCTGTTCCCGGATCTGTTGTCGAATCCGGCGTTTCTGTGACGTCAATATTCGTATCGCCGTCGATAGTGACATCGCCGCCGCCAACACCGCCGGCAATCTTGTTTTCAACTGCGTCAATTCTGCCGTCTAAATATTGAACGGCCCCAAAGAGCTGGCTGCCGTTGATGGCGTCCGTCGAATCGGCGCTGATACGGCCGCGGGCGATATTGATCATACGACGCGGCGAACCAACACTGCCTACAGAGATTACGCCGTTTGTGTCGGCACTATTCAAATCAAAAGCAATATAATTCTGGTTGTAGTCGCTTCCTCTCCATGCTGCAGCTAGGACATCTCCTGCATCAAGAATATCATCTGCAACAACAGCACTCTTATAGCCAACAGCTACACTATTTTCTGCACCTACCTGCGAACTAACCCCTAAAGCTATACCATTCTTAGCTTCGTAATCGACTTTACTACTCTTGCCAAGAGCAATTCCACCTGTATATCCAGCTGTAGCTTCATGTCCAATAGCAATTGTATCATTACTAAGCATAGAAGGTAATACTTCAGAAGCAGCAGTTGCTCCTTCCCCAATAGCTATACTTCCACTACCTGCTGCTGAAGCACTGTCGCCAATTGCCGTACCAGATTGCCCATTAACTTCCGCACTATACCCGATAGCTACACCATTATAATTAGATGTCCACGTTCCTGTCGGATTAGCAGAAGCAAAAGCTCCTAATACAACAGTATTTCTTGCTCCATTTGCAACAGAAGATCCTGCACCAATAGCGATAGAATTTATTGCACTATCACCTATAGTCGCATGAGCGCCACCATTATACTGAGCACCACCGATTGCGATAGCACTAGTAGAACCTTCACCTATAGATGCCCAACTGCCAAGAGCAGTACTGCCGTCACTTTTTGAACCTATTGTCGCATAAGCGCCTAGGCCAGTGCCGTATGAAGCCGATACCACCTCTCCCTTGCCAATAGCAATAGCAGCAGTTCCTGTCGCAGTCGATTCTCCACCAAATGCCAAAGCATAACTTCCATCACTCGTTGCCTTTGTTCCAATGGCAACCCCATCAGATCCAGTTGCATCTGCTTCTGTCCCCATAACAATCACGCCAGTAATTCCATCATTCTCTGTAATATCTATGTTATTCCCAAAGAGGATATTATCCTGACCATACGCCTGTATATCATTGCCCATAGCAATCATACTATGAGTCGAAGACGTGTTATTGCCTCCACCCAAAGCAATATTATGTCCAATAGAGATATTATCTCCCACGTCATTTGTACCTATTACGGACAATTCATTACCAATAGCCACGCTGTTCTGGCTATTAACCATGCTTACATTATTACCATATATCAAGCTATTGGAAGAATCCGTACGATTCGACCCATTATCTACCTGTACATGATCGCCAATGACAGTAATATTATCACCGGCCGCAGAACCTGAAGGGCCTGTTCCTGGAGCATCTCCCAAAAAATGACCTATCTGCACATCATCCCCAATAACCGTAATACTATGCAAGCGATCGCTATCCTCTTTACTGCTGTCTTTCCCATTTACAATTGTTACATTATCACCAATAACTTTACTGTTATCAATCGCACTGATTTGGTTGTTATTACCTTTAATAAGGTTGTTCTCCCCTGGATTCATCCAGTTATCATTACCTTCGATAATACTATTGTCTCCATGAATAGTATTACTATTTCCTTCAACAGCATTATCGTCTCCGAAAACATTATTACTATTTCCATGAATGACATTTTTATCTCCAGAAATATAATTATCTTGACCTTTATCTACATTTTCAGCCTGTACAGGCAAAAAACCAATCCCTGCCATCAGGGCCGCAGCGCTTTTACCAAGCGTCCACCCCGTGCGTTTAGCGCAGCTATGGGCCAGTTCCGATACGACGACGTACCGTTGCTTTGTTTTGCTCCAAATGACTTTGTATATCTTGTTCATACGTCTTCCTCCTTATATATGTCGCGTTTTCTTTTTTCGGTGCTGTGAAAACCATTGTTTGCGGCAAGCTTCGCTGCAAAAGAATGTTCTCCGGTCTTTCGGATCACTCACATCGACGCGGACGCCGCAGTTTCGGCAGTAAAAGGAACGGGCAACGCCGTGCGGCTTCACGTGCTGCGAATGCTTCCAATACAGCCGCTCACAATGAGCCGAGCAAAATTTCGTCCGTTTATCTCGTCCATCGACGATGGTGACGAGCGTACCGCAGCGTACGCAGTGAAATTCCCGTACTACGTCCGCCCCTTTAGGATGTTCGCCGCGATCGATTAAACCATACCGATGGGCATACCTCCGGCAAAAAGCGCTGCAATACTTCTGCGTAATCCTGTCAGCCGTAAACATAGCGCCGCAAACTAAGCATTTAGCTTTTCGCTTCATTATCTCGTCCCGCTATCTCCAGCCATGCCAGGCAGAGAAAAAAACGAATCCATGGACGCAAAAAAGACAGCATATCCCTATGCTGCCTAAAAAAATACGTTCTATATATAAGGGGACGCACGTATCCCCATACATTTTTCATTATGGGCAGGTCAAAAATAATATACTTATAGTACCCCCCCCCCCCCTATACGATTTTTTCATGTTGCTGCCTGCCGACGTATGACTGTACATCTGCCGTTCATTCCAGCTAGAGACCATTTTGCTCACCCCCTTTATATAGTTAAAAGTATACATCTTTTTTCCTATAAATACAATACGATAAATGCTTTAATTCATAAATAACAGCGTTATAATCAGCTATTTTCTGCTATATATTAAGTGTATATGAACACCTCATTTATATATTTGTCAATGTATTTTATTCCAATTAGTATTCATTTTATTAATGTTTCGTTTGTATCGTTTCCTATTTCTTATATTTACAGTGACCTTTAATGATTTATAGTTTTTGACAAGAAAAAAAGCGCCAAAATCATGCAAATGGTTTGGCGCTTTCATGCATCAGGCCCATTCTCCTGTCCTCATCGCCGAGGCGGCGGAGGTGGAGGCGGCATGGGCGGAGGGATAGGGCGAATCGGTCGGGGCTTGGGGATTTCCGGCGGCTGCGGCGGCGGCGGTATGGGCTGCCTGGGACTTAGGGACGGCGGTTTAGGAGCCGGTTGAGGCCTGTCCGGCCGCGGTGCAGGCGGGGGAGAAAGCGGAGGGGGCTGCGGTTGGGGCGGCCGTCCCGGATGCAGCGACGGCGGAGGCGGCATAGGCGGGGGTATAGGCCGAATGGGCCGCGGCGCAGGAATGGGAGGAGCTGCCGGAGGCGACGGCGGAGGAGGAAGGGGGCTCGCCCGCAATACCGTCATATAGGCGCCGCTCCCTCTCGCCGTACCTTGGGCAGCCTGCGCTGGAAGGGCCGGTGCGCCCCACAAGACGGCGACGCAAGCTGCGGCGGCAAGATACGCGGCTATTCGTTTCGACATGACGCACCTCTCCTTTCAAAAATATATACTAACGCAGCGTATGCCAAAAACGACAGAAATCTCTCTGCGAAATTCCTGTCGTTTTCAGCATGTACCTCATGCATCCCCTTAGCGATGATGACGCGGCGGGGGCGGAGGCGGCATAGGCCGGCCGGGCTTATGCGGTTTCGGTTTTGGCTTCTTAACTTTTTTAGGCGGTTTCGGTTTCTTTTTCGGCGGAGGCGGAGGACCCGGATGATGAGGACGAGCCTTAAACTCCGTCAGCTGCGCGCCTGTAAAGCTCATATCGCCAAAGGAATTTGCCTGAGAAGCCATCGCAAAGGTCGGAGCACATAACGCGCCGACAATAGCAGCTACGATAATAGACCGTTTCCAAATACGCATATCGAATATCCCTCCTTTGTACTGCAATTTCTTATTTTCATTGTATCACAAAATAGCCGCGATTCAATCCATTTTGTGTCACAGTTTCTTTACAATTTCGTTGCAAATTAAAATATATCCGTTCTCAATTTTTCGTAAATACTTGTTATCACCTTAAGAACTTAAAAATACGCAATGTGCTGCATCCCGCCGTCTTCAACCGAAATGCCGTTCCCAGCAGAGCCCTGCGTCTATTGACGAACGCCAGAAGGGCTGTTATTCTAAGCAAGAAAGAGATATGAGCAAATAATTCCATTTGCAAAGCGAAAACCCCTTGGCGGCCAGGCCAAGGGGTTTTCTATTCCATTGTGAGAGGCGGCTTAAGCCTCAGACTAGCTACCAATCACTCCCCATCCAGCCATCGACAAAAATAGTGACATACTATTCCTGCTGCGAAAGAGATACAGAAAGATATGAGCCATTCCATTTGCACTCCTCTTTCCTGCTGCCAGTATGAAGGCGGTAGCTTACTTATGATAGCATATACCTCATAAATTTAATACACGTCGTCAAAAAAACAGCGCACTCCCAAGGGAGGCGCTGTTCTTTTTCATACTGCGTGTGCAGTTATTCATGAAGAGATGTAACGACGGGGTTATTCAGGAAATCGTAGACCCGTTTTACTTCGCTGGGGCGCTCCGTATCGAGCATCTGCGGATGTCCTAAATCAAGGGCGGCGATGCGTTTCATTTCATCCGAAGTCAGCTCAAAATCCCAGATGGCGAAGTTTTCCTGAATCCGCTCAGGCCGGATCGATTTAACAATGCACGGCAGGCCGCACTGGATTTCCCATCGCAGAATGACTTGAGCGACGCTCTTTCCGTGGGCCGCGGCGATCTCCTGCAATACGGGCTGGGTAAACATACCGTTCATCCCTTCGGCGAAGGGAGCCCAGGCTTCGGCCTGCACGTCCAGTTCCTGCATGACAACCAGTTCCTCTGCCCGCTGATAGAAGGGATGCCGTTCGATCTGGTTGACGGCCGGCGCAATGTCGGCATTATAGCACAAGTCCATCAACCGGCTGCTGCTGAAATTGCTCACGCCGATCGCCCGAATCTTCCCATCCTTATACAATTCTTCCATAGCCCGCCACGAGCCGTAATAATCGCCGAAGGGCATGTGCACGAGGTACAAGTCGAGGTAGTCCATCCCCAGCAGTCGGAGCTGGCGGCCAAAGGCAGCCTTCGTCTTGTCATAACCCATTTCGTGAATGTAAGCCTTCGACGTGATAAACAATTCGCTGCGGCGACGCCGGACTGGCAGATTGCCTGACCGACGGCTTCTTCATTTTGGTACGAGCTAGCTGTATCGATATGCCGATACCCTGCGGCAAGGGCCGCCGCTACAACCTGTCGACAAGGGTCTCCGCCGGGAATCTGAAAGGTGCCGAAGCCCAGCATGGGCATGGACACGCCGCTGCGCAATGTGATATATTCCATAGCACTCATCCTCCTGTATCTGTATACGTTCATTATACGTCCGGCCGCCGCCTTGTCTAATGCCTGCCCCGTATTTCCCAGCATACAAGTTTTCTATATCTTGCAGCTCCTGCGCAGCAACGCAGTACGACAAAACCCGCCGGCCCTGGAAAGGCGGCGGGTTTGTCATATACACATGTATCATTTATCTGATTACGCACCCAATATACTACCGACGATGATGCCTAAATAGGTGCCGATGACGTAGCCGAAGGTGCCGACCAGCATGGATGGGCCGACGAGCTTTGTCCAGCCCTGGGAAATGGCCATGCCGGCAGCCGTCGTCGGGCCGCCGATATTGGCGTTGGACGCCAGGACGATGTCTTCCAGATTGAAGCGGAACAGCTTGCCTCCGACAAAGCAAAACAGCATGTTGACGACGACCATGAGGAAGCAGAAGGCAAAGAGCAGCGGCGCGTTGCGCAGGATTTCCGATATGGACGCCGGCACGCCGATGACAAAGAAAAAGAGATAGATGAAATAGGTGCCGATTTCCTGGGCACCGCTGACAGAAGCCACCTTTTTGTCGAAGAAGGTAGCGACGATCATGGAAATAAAGGTAATCCACACGTATTCGCTGCCGAAAAAGGTATTCGCCATGTGGAGAAACCAGTTGTCCGCCGGAATGACGGCGGACAGGGACGCACCGATCCACTTGGACAAGGTCACGACGACAGCCGCATACATGACATTCACTGCGATGTCCCGCAGGGAAATATCCTTGCGGCTCCAATAGGCGGCGGCCAGCGTCTTTCCTTCATCGGCACGCCCGCTTTGCTCTACCGCGTCGATATGGGGATGGGTAAAATGGCGGCGGAAGAAGGCATTGCCTACGCATCCCAGCAGGACGAGGAAGTAAATGGCCATGTTGAGATTATCCGCTACGATCGTCGAGGATACCAACGTGCCGTCGGTCTTAAAGGCGTCAGCCAGAGCCACGAAGTTGACGCCGCCGCCGATATAGGAGCCGGTCATCATGGCCGCCACCTTGGGCAGCCCGTCTATCATAGAACCGAAAAGCATTGTCCCCAGCAGAGCTCCGCAAATCGTACCGGCCGAGCCGATGAGAAATACGAAGAGCATCCGCCCCGTTTCCCGCCAGATTTTCGTCATGTTTGCCTGAAGCAGCAGCAAGGGAATCGCCATCGGCACGGCGTACCCCCAGACGATATCGTCGAACAAGGGCGCGTGCGTAGGCAGGACGCCGCCGTTGACCAACACCAGGGCGAGAATCAGGGCGATGACGGCTCCCGACACCTTCGAAGCCCAGGCATAGGTTTGTTCCAAATAAATCGACGCGGCGACGGACGCGCACATCACCGCCAGCAGCATCCACGTATTTTCAGGACTAATCAATGAGTTCAATATCCTTTCCTCCTCCCTATGGTTAGCCGTCTATGAAACAAAGGCATAGAAAAACTCCCAAAACCCAACATCAGCGGGTCTTGGGAGCACATAATTTCAGATGAAATTATTTCAATTCAACAGTAGCGCCTGCTTCTTCCAATTTAGCTTTGAGAGCGTCAGCGTCAGCTTTGGAGAGGCCTTCTTTAACAGGGCTCGGAGCACCGTCAACGAGAGCTTTAGCTTCTTTCAAGCCGAGGCCCGTTACTTCGCGGACAACTTTGATTACGTTGATCTTCTTGTCGCCAGCGGAAGCGAGGATAACGTCGAATTCGGATTTTTCTTCAGCAGCGGCAGCGCCAGCAGCATACCGGCGGAGTCCAGCCCCAGGTTGGTGCCGTAGCTTGT
>USGG01000048.1 GCA_900554215.1 uncultured Megasphaera sp. | reverse complement strand
GGCAGATCATTGAGGAAATCCGTTCGGGCGGCACGCAGCTCCTGTTCGTCGCCCTAGGCGTCCCCAAGCAGGAAAAATGGATACGCGACCACCTGTATGAGCTGGGCCCCTGCGTTTGCATGGGCGTCGGCGGTTCACTGGACGTGCTGTCAGGCCGCCTCGACCGGGCCCCGAAATGGATGCAGGAGCACCGCCTGGAATGGCTGTACCGGCTGCTGAAGGAGCCGACCAGAATCAAACGCATGATGGCTTTGCCTAAGTTTGTCGCCGCCGTAAAACGGGACAAAGGGGCAAAGTGATTTGAGGTGATGTCTTGAATAAACCGCTTATAATTGAAGATGGCTATATATTCATCGCAGTTCCGGCGCTGCTGGCCGTGTTGGCAGGGTATTTCGTCAACGCCTACGCGGCGGCGGTTCCGGCGCTGCTCGCCTTGTATTTCGCCTATTTTTTCAGGAATCCTCATCGTACGATTCCGGAAGACGATACGGCGCTGCTGTCGCCTGCCGACGGCAAGGTCATGAGCGTCGAAGAAGTATACGAGGATTTGTACCTCGATAAGAAGTGCAGAAAAATCGTCATCTTCTTGTCCGTTTTCGACGTCCACGTCAACCGGGCTCCCTTAGCCGGGACGATCGACTTTCAGCAGTATACGTGCGGCGGCTTCCGGCCGGCCTATAAGGACGGCGTCGGGTATGAAAACGAACGGTATTCCGTAGGGATTGAAAACAATCGGACGCGGATATTGGTAACAGTTATCGCCGGCATATTGGCCCGGCGAATCGTATCCTGGGTAACGCTGGGCGACACCTTGTCTCACGGTCAGTTGTACGGAATGATCAAGTTTGGCTCCTGCGCAGAAGTATACGTCGGCGACGACGTGGAAATTCTGGTCCAAAAGGGCGATCGCGTGCGCGGTGGAGAAACTATCATTGGGAGGATTGTCAAATGAAAAATATAATTCCATGTCTTTTTACGTCGGGCAACCTTGGGTTCGGCGTATTAAGTATGATCATGACGCTGCACGGCATGTTTACCGCCGCCGGCATATGCATCCTGCTGGCCATGACCTGCGATGCCTGCGACGGCCGTTCGGCCCGCGCCCTGGGCGTTGCCGGCGAGTTCGGCAAAGAATTGGACTCCTTGTCCGACGTAGTTTCTTTCGGCGCGGCGTCGGCGTTTTTGATTTACACCTATTCGTTGCAGGAATTGGGCTGGATCGGCGTCGTGCCGGCTATTATTTACGCGGCCTTGGGCGGTATCCGTCTGGCCCGCTTCAACTTGAATACCGGCGTCATTCACGGCTATTTCCAGGGCATGCCGATTCCTAACGGCGGCTGCCTCATCGCCACGTACGTCATTTCCGGCGTCCATCTGCCGGCGTGGCTGATCGGCATTTTTGTCGTCGCCCTGGGGTATCATCTGGTAAGCAAGGTCCATAATCCTGATTTCAAAGGGGCCAGCCCGGATGTCCTCCATAAATCGGCATTGGCGATTTCTCTGATTTTCGGCGCCGTCGTGCTGGTTTTCGTCGACTGGCACCTCGTCTTTACGATGCCCTTCTTGTTGTATATCGTATTTGGATTAGTCAATACGGCCATGAACGCCGCTTCTGCGCGTTGATATATTAGGGAGATCGCGTATGGAACATATATTGGATATCATTATGATACCCATACAAGTTATCATTGTATTTTATACGCTGTATTATGTTACCTTGGCTGTTTTCGGCCTGATGAAGCGAAGAGAGCACGTTACGGCAGCACCTAAGAATACCTTTGCTGCCGTAATTTGCGCGCATAATGAGGAACGCGTCGTCGGGCAGCTGATCGATAACCTGAAAGACCTGAATTATCCGAAGGACATGTACGACGTATACGTCGTGGCCGATAACTGTACGGACAATACGGAAAAGATCTGCCGGGAACACGGCGCGATCGTCAAGGTGCGGACAAATAAGGACGAAGTCGGCAAGGGCTACGCCCTGGACTGGATGTTTGCGCAGATGCTGGCTCAGGAAAAGCAGTACGACGCCTTCGTCGTCTTCGATGCCGACAACCTCGTCCATCCGGAATTCTTGCGGGAAATGAACAACCATTTGTGCAAGGGCGAGCAGGTCATACAAGGCTATATGGACGCTAAAAATCCGACCGATACCTGGGTGGCCGGGACCTTTGCCATCGCCTTCTGGCTCATCAACCACATGTGGCACCTGGCGAAATATAATATCGGTCTGTCTACGGCCCTCGGCGGTACGGGCATGTGCATCGCGACGGATATCGTGCGGAAGTACGGCTGGGGATGCGACTGCCTGACGGAAGACATGGAATTTTCCATGAAAGTGCTGCTGGAAGGCGTGCGGACGTGCTGGGCCCACGACGCGATCATTTATGATGAAAAGGCTCTGGGGTTCATGCAGTCGTGCCGGCAGCGCAAGCGGTGGGCCCAGGGGCAGTGCGACTGCGGCGAGCGCTTTATTCCCAAGCTGTTTGTCCGCGGCATCAAGACGGGGAATATCCGCATGCTCGACGGCATCATTACCTTGTCCCAGCCCTTTTTCATGATGATGTCGACGATATACGCCTTGATGGCGTATATCAACTCGTACATTCCCTTGTACACCAACATCTTGTACCAAATCGTGCCGGTACAGATGTGGACGGTCATCGGCGTCGTCCAGTACCTCATTCCGGTTATCGTGCTGCTGCAGATCAAGGTGCCCTTAAAATCATGGGCCTATCTCGTCGTATATCCCTTGTTCATGTACAGCTGGATTCCCGTCAATTTTCTCGGCTTTAAGGACCGCCATAAGATGAAATGGAGCCATACGGAACATACGAGGGCTGTATCCTATGACAGCGCCGTGCTGCTGCGAAAGGAGAATAAAAAATAGATGCATATTTTGTTGACCAATGACGACGGCCTCCGCGCGCCGGGACTGCAGATCCTGAAGCGTGAGCTGGCGGCCTGCGGGTACAG
This sequence comes from uncultured Megasphaera sp., assembly GCA_900554215.1. Classification (GTDB taxonomy): domain Bacteria; phylum Bacillota; class Negativicutes; order Veillonellales; family Megasphaeraceae; genus Megasphaera. Next base: position 12,437 of record USGG01000048.1, on the reverse strand, counting down.
GCTGACTGTCGTTGCGCCTAACGGCCAGCGCAGCGCCGCGTCCCATTCCATGACGATCAATAAGGCCTTGTACTGCCGGGAAGAGACCGATGAAGCGGGGATTCGCGAAATCGCCGTGTCCGGTACGCCTGAAGACTGCGTAAAAATGGCTATGGAATACTTCTTGGCTGAGGACAAGCCGCAGCTCATCATATCGGGCATCAACAACGGCTATAATCTAGGCAGCGACGTCTTGTATTCCGGGACGGTGTCGGCAGCTATGGAAGGGCCGTACTACCAGGTTCCGGCTCTGGCCGTATCGATGTATCCCCTGGATGAAGAACGGTGCGCCCAGACGGCCCGTCTCGTCCATGAATTAGTGGAAAAGGTCGTCGTAAGGGGCCGTTTCCCCGGCATATTGAACGTCAACGTACCGCCGGCCGGCGATATCAGCCTCGATAACGTCTGCGTCGTGCCGCAGACCGTACAGATTTATCACAACGTCGTAGCAGAAAAGCGCGATTTGGACGGCAGCCTGTGCTATCATATCGTAGGCGATATCGACATGGAAGGCGCGCCGGAAAACAGCGACGTGGCCTGCATACGGAGCGGCCGCATCGCCGTGACGCCGCTGCGGTGGCAGCAGACGGCCATGGCGGCTATTGACGACGTAAAGAGCTGTTTATAAAAAACATAAAAAGTCAAGAATTCTATTGCAGATTCTTGGCTTTTTTTTGATAACTCGGAAATACGGTATTATACTTTTAAATATTTTGTGGCATATATCTAAAATATTAAATGAGATGCATTAGCGGCAGACAGGTGTATTTTCCCATTTTATCAAATTAGTACTTGCAAAATACATTTGTATGCCGTATAATGACAAGCAAGTCACATAGTGAGTGGATGAAGTTTACGGGAGAAGGTCGCAGACCTACCGAAGGAGTTAAACTCTCAGGTGCCGGGAGGCAGGACCGTGAATGGACACGACTCTGGAGAGTCCCGTATGGGCGCCGAAGGTGCAGGGTATCTTGACGATATCTAATCTCTCAGGCAAAAGGACAGAGAATAGCGCAATTATTTCATTATTTCTTTATGCTGTTTTTGACCTGTCTTCAGAGGTATGCTGACGACAGGTTTTTTGTATTTATTCCTAAAATAACAGTGTAAAGGAGTATGGTATTATGGTAGACATTTTGAACCAAATTGACAGCTTTGTGTGGGGACCGCCTTTATTGGTGCTGCTGATCGGCACGGGCATCATGCTGACGATCCGCCTGCGCCTGCTGCAGATTTTCCGCCTTCCTCATGCGCTGAAGCTGATCTTTACGGCAAAGAATCAGGGCGAAGGCGATATCGACAGCTTTAAGGCGCTGTGCACGGCCTTGGCGGCGACTGTCGGCACCGGCAACATCGTCGGCGTCGCTACGGCCGTCCATGCCGGCGGCCCGGGCGCCGTATTCTGGATGTGGATGGCAGCGCTCGTCGGCATGGCGACGAAATACGCCGAATGCCTGCTGGCCGTCAAATACCGCACCGTCGATAAAAACGGCGAAATTTCCGGCGGCCCGATGTACTATATCGAAAAGGGCTTGGGACCTAAATTCAAGCCGCTGGCTTGCATTTTCGCCTTCTTCGGCGTTCTCGTCGCCTTCTTTGGCATCGGCACTTTCGCGCAGGTCAATTCGATTGTAGAAATTACGCGCCTTACGGCCGACGTTCCTGTAGAATATACGGCGATTGTCCTGACCATCGTCGTCGCGGCTGTCACCATCGGCGGCCTCCAGTCCATCGCCCGGGCGGCGTCGAAAATCGTTCCGGCTATGGCCGTCATCTACGTCGTTTCGGCGGCTGGCTTCCTCATCATGTTCTATGAACAGATTCCGGCGGCTATCGAACAGATTCTCGTCTGCGCCTTTACGCCGACGGCTGCTTCCGGCGGCTTCCTCGGCGCGACGGTCATGATGGCAATGCGCAACGGGATTGCCCGCGGCGTCTTCTCTAACGAATCGGGCCTCGGCAGTGCGCCTATCGTAGCGGCGGCGGCTAAGACGAAATGGCCTGCCGAACAGGGCTTCGTATCCATGACGGGTACCTTTATCGACACGATTATTATCTGCACGATGACGGGCTTAGTCCTCGTCGTCAGCGGCTTGTGGACGAGCGACCTGAACGGCACGGCTCTGACGAACGCCGCCTTCCTGCAGGCTTATCCGACTTGGGGCAGCTTCATCCTCTGCATCGGCCTGACGCTCTTTGCCTTTACGACGATCCTGGGCTGGAATTATTACGGCGAACGGTGCGTGGAATACTTAGTCGGCGTCAAGGGGATCATGCCGTACCGCATCATCTTCATCGCCCTCGTAGCCTGCGGCGCCTTCATCAAATTGGAAGTTATCTGGATTTTAGCTGATATCGTCAACGGTCTGATGGCTGTGCCGAACCTGATCGCTCTCATCGGCCTCAGCGGCGTCGTCGTAGCCGAAACGAAACGGTACTATGCGCATTTAGCTGCTGAAAAGGAAGCAGAAAAGGCGGCTCTCGTAGACCAGAAGGTAACGGCGGGACACTAAATATAAGATAGGGCTTTTATCATAGGGGTATGATACAACTGCATTAGGAAGTTACGCGCCTCACGGGGAAAGGGATCCCTGTGGGGCGCTGTTTGTTTGCCTTTGCTTTATCGTAATAGAATGCATATATTTTGTAAGTTTTCTGTAAGTACCGTTTTAGTCATGATGACGATTACTTATATATATGGTATAATACTTTTTATGAAGCAATATTTTCGAAAGGCAGTGAGTACGTATGGCAAAGATTACTTTAAAATCTGGTTTTGTATTTGACGTAGAAAATTTATACGGCCCGGGCAAGGTGACGGAAGAAGACGTCAAGGCCATGGAGCCGGCCTATACGAAAGCCCACGAAGCGGTTATGGAAATGCGCAAGACCGGCATCATGGCAGGTCATTTATCTAAAGACGGCGAACCGGAAGCCGTACTGTTCCCGCAGCTTCCCTACATCGTGGAAGGCAATATCAACAATCCGGAACGGATCATGGCAATGGAAGAATTGGCCCGCCAGGTGCGCAACCGCGTCGACGCAGTCGTATTCTTCGGTATCGGCGGTTCCTATTTAGGCGGCAAGGTCCTCTTTGACGTGCAGTGCGGCGAATTTTGGAACCTCAAGAGTACGGAAGCCCGCAAAGGCTATCCGAAGGCCTTCTTTGCCGGCAACAACGTCGATTCCCATAAAGTCAGCGGCCTCATCGAATTCCTCAAGGCGGACAGCGCTGCGAAGTCCGGTTATACCGTCATGGGTGTCGTCATTTCTAAATCGGGCTCGACTATCGAACCGATGTCCAACTACATGGTCATCCGCCAGGCGATGGAAGACGCAGGCATCAAATTTGAAACCGTCGCCGTGACAGATCCCCATGAAGGCGAAAAAGAAACACTCCTGCACGGATTGGCAAGAAAATCGGGCTGGCCTATTTTCTACGTCCCCGATGGAGTCGGCGGCCGGTTCAGCGTGTTTTCCGAAGTGGGCCTCCTCGTCGGCGCGCTGGTCGGCTTTGATATCCGTCAGTTCTTAGCCGGCGCAAGGGATATGGACAAGGCCTGCCAGAATCCTGATATTTGGCAGAATCCGGCCTTGCTGAACAGCGTGCTGAAATATATTTCCGGCGCAAAATACGGCCGCGACCTGGAAGTTCTCATGCCCTATGCGGACAGCCTGAAATCCCTGTCGGAATGGTATATTCAGCTCCTGGCTGAATCTTTGGGCAAACGCCTCGACAAACAGGGCAACGTCGTCAACTACGGCCGCACGCCTATCGTCGCCGTCGGTACGACGGATATGCACGCCCAGACGCAGGAACACCAGGAAGGCCCGAAGGATAAGGTCGTCCAGTTTGTTTCCATCGCCAACTGGAAGGACGACGTCGTCGTTTCCCACATGTATGACGAATATCCGAAGCTGGCAGCCTTCAGCGGCTTGCCCCTGAGCAGTATCCTGGAAGCGGCCCGCAGCTCGAATGCAGAAGCCCTGATCGGCGACGGCCGTCCCAACGCCAACTACATTTTGCCCGAATTGACGCCCTATCATTTGGGCGAAGTCATGTTTATGCTTTGCTTGTCCATTGCGTACGAAGGCGAATTCGCCAACGTCGACGCCTTCAATCAACCCGGCGTGGAAGTGTACAAGAAATTCCTCGGCGGCCGCTTGAAGAAACTGCAGGAAGGTTAATTATGAACGTATTAGTTACAGGCGGCGCCGGGTATATCGGCAGCCATACCGTGCGGGCCTTGCTCGAACGGGGCTGCTGCGTCGTCGTTCTCGATAATTTATCGCGGGGCCATCGCGGCGCCGTGCCCGACGGCGTGCGCCTCGTCGTCGAAGATATTCATCACGTCGACGCCGTGAGCGCTCTTTTGACAGAAGAAGGCATCGACGCGGTCATGCATTTCGCCGCTCACAGCCAAGTCGGCGAATCGATGGAAAAACCGACGATTTACTATGACAACAACGTCGTCGGCTCGTACTGCCTGCTGGAAGCCGTACGCCGGGCCGGAGTGAAATATTTTGTATTTTCCTCGACGGCAGCTGTGTACGGCGAGCCGGAGCAGACGCCGATTACGGAAGATATGCCCTATTGCCCGACGAACGTATACGGCCAGACGAAGCTCATGATCGAACAGATGCTGGCCCAGTTCAGCCGGGCCTACGGCCTGCGGTATGCGGCGCTGCGGTATTTCAACGCCGCCGGCGCGTCCCGCGACGGCAGCATCGGCGAGGACCATACGCCGGAAACGCACCTCATTCCGCTTATTTTGCAGACGGCCCAGGGGATACGGGATCATATCACTATTTTCGGTACGGACTATCCTACAGAAGACGGCACCTGTATCCGCGACTACATTCACGTCGTCGATTTAGCCGACGCCCATTGCCGCGTCCTCCAGTACCTGGCGGAAGGCGGGCAGTCTCAGGCCTTCAACCTGGGCTCGCAGCACGGGTTCAGCGTGCGCGATATGATAAGGGCGGCGAAGGCCGTGACAGGACGGGATTTTGCCGTCGAAGAAGGCCCGCGCCGCGCCGGCGATCCGGCGGCCCTCGTCGCGTCGTCGGAAAAAATCCGCCGGCTGACGGGCTGGCAGCCCCAGTACAGCCAAATTGAAACGATTATTGCCGACGCCTGGAAATGGCACAGCGGCCATCCGAACGGATACGATGATAAAGCGTAATCTGTCGGCCCTTCGGCATCTGGTAAGGAACGCAGCAGCTCATCACAGAAACACATGGCTCCCGTATGGAGTCATCCTGCTTTGTTTGGCAGGTATCTGGTGGGGCTGGGATGGCGTTCCGTCAGGGCGGCAGGAAATCATACGGGAGACGAAGAACGATACTAGTTCTTCGCCTCCCGTTTTTTCTGCCTCCGACAGGGATGCAGAAGAGGAGCGTCCTGAAGGAAGGCTGGTCGAAGGTACTGCGCCGTCTCTGCGGCGCAGGCCCCTGCCCGATATATTTGCCGGCAGCGCGCCGAAGAGCGCTGCCGATTCTGCAGAGAAGGCGCGTCCTTCGGCGGCTCCGGCTGCGGAGCTTCCCGTCCTTTGCGGCACGATGGAGCATAACGGAGCCTATCTGGCTTTGTTCCGCCATCGCGGGGAAACGCTGGTCTGTGCTGCAGGGAACAGTTTCGGCGGATATACCGTCGTCAGCGTATATCAAGACGGCGCGCAGCTGGAAAAAGACGGAATCTGCGCGGCCGTAAGCATGTAAAGGAGATGACTATGAGAGTTTGCAGATGTATCCTCATTATGATGGCTGTCGCATGGTACGGGCCGGTTTGGGCCGGCAGCTCCTTGTCCGTTCACGTCCGCGAGGCCCCTGTCCGCTCCGTGCTGGAAGGGCTGGCCCGCAGCGGTAATATAAACCTCATCGTCGACGATACGGTGCAGGGGACGATGACCATGCACATAAACGGCGTTACCGTCGAAGACGCGCTGGACGCCATCGCTGCCAGTCAAAACCTGTATTACGAAAAAGAGGGGCCTGTGCGGACCATGACGGCCGGGAAGAAACGGGATGGGGCGAAATCCCTGCGGACGTGGAGGCTCCGCTACGCTGTCCCGACAGACGTGCAGGAGGCCGTCCGGGCTATGGTGCCCGACGGAGACGTCCGCTGCTACGACGATACGAATACGATTGTCGTCGGAGCGACGCCGCGGGAGCATCGCGCCGTGCAGGACCTCGTCGCGGCGCTGGATACGAAGCCGCGGCAGGTCGACGTCGAGGTAGAGATTGCCTCTATTGATCGGAGTGCCCTGCGCCATGCCGGCGTCGAATGGAATTGGTCCAGCGTGAGCGGCGGCGCCGGACATGAGGGATTTTCCTTCGCCGCCCAGATACAAGCGCTGGAAGAAACGGGACAGGCCTCCGTACTGGCCAGGCCTCGCATGGCTGCCCTGAACGGCAGGGAGGCGAGCGTTCTCATCGGCGATAAAATTCCCGTCGTGACGGAATACATGAGCGGCGGTGAAAAAACGGCCACGACAGAGTACAAGGACGTCGGCGTGAAGCTCCGATATGTACCGCGCATTCACGACGATGGGACGGTGACGGCAGCTATCGAGGCCGAAGTCAGCACGCCTGTATTTGTCAATGAAATGAAGGCCTACCGCATCGCCACGCGTCAGGCCAAGACGGTCGTTCGCATGCTGCCCGGAAGGACGCTGGTATTGGGCGGACTCATCCGCAAGGAAGACGTGGAGAGCCTGCGCAAGGTGCCGATATTGGGAGATATTCCGCTGCTGGGAAAATTATTCCGCAGCCATTATACGTCGTCCAAGGAGACGGAAGTGGTCATCCTGCTGCGTTCTTTCGTCCGGGAGGAGATTCCTTGACAGCCGGCGGCGGGTAGGAATATGATAAAGGCAGAAAAACGGCCTGTCTTGCTATGGACAGCAGCAGGCGGACGGAGAAAAGAGTAAAAGAGCATATGCGTGATGGAAAGCGGAGAGACCAAGTTCTTTTGTTGGCAGCGGGATTCTTTTATTTTTCCAGCCCTATGGCAGTTACGCCGATCATTACCGGATTTTCCGGCTCGTTGGGGGCGAGCGCGGCCCTGATGGGCCTTATCGGCGGCCTGATGAATATTTGCTCCCTGTGTTGCCGGCCCTTTGTAGGAGCTTTTTCCGACAGGGTGAGAAAATACGTATTATCCTGTATCGGCGCAGTGTGCCTGATCGCGTCCTGCCTCGGCTACGTCTTCGCCTGGAGCCCGCAGGTCGTCATGGCGGCCCGCGTTATCAACGGCTTTGGCTTTGCCCTGTGCTCTATCAGCCTGTCGACATGGTTTTCCCTGCTGCTGCCGAAAGAGCATATGGGCGCCGGCATGGGCGTGTACGGCACGATGAACGCCCTGGCCATGGCCCTGGCGCCGGCCATTGGGATTTACTGCTATCATCATCTCGGCTACCGGGCGGCGTTCTGCGTCGCCACGGCCTTTGCCGCAGCGATCATCGTCCTTATCCAGTTCGTATCGTATAAAAATGAACCGCTGCCGCCGGCCGGCAAGGGCTTCCTGCCTGATCAGTTTGTCGATACAGGCGTCCTGCCCGTATCGTTCCTCATCATGGTATTTACCATTCCGTACTGCGCTACCCAGTCCTTCCTGGTACAGTACGTGCAGGCAAAGGGGCTGCCCTTTTCGGCCGGTATGTTTTTTCCAGCCTATGCCGTAGCCCTATTGTTGCTGCGGACGGCGATGCGCGACCTGTTCGACCGCTTATCCTTCCGGTTTTTCTTCATTATGGCCTGTCTTTGCACGGCGGGAAGTATCCTCCTGCTGGCTGTCATGGACAGCTTTTGGGAAATGATCGCGGCGGCGGTGCTCATGGCCGGCAGCTACGGCGTGATGTGTTCCGTTTGCCAGGCCTTGGCTATCGTCGTGGCTGTCGGAGGGAAGCGGGGATTGGCGAACAGCACCTATTATATCGGCATTGATTTGGGCATGGCTTTAGGGCCCCTGTTCGGCGGCCTGCTGTTCGGTTTCCTGCCGATTTCCTTCTTTTATCCTGTCCTGTTAGCGTCTCTGCCGGCGGCAGCGGCCATTTATTGGTATGGCCGGCGGCGCGTATTTTCCGCCCGGTCTTCTGCTCATGCAAGGTAAAACCTTTAACGTTTGGAAGATAGGAAAAATTACAGAAAAGCATATTGACAATTTTCTTATTTTTCGTATAATGAAATCATGACACAATATACGTTCCCGATAAAGGTATAGACGGAAAAAAGTAGGGCTGCAAATACCCTCGCAGAGAGCCGGTGGTCGGTGTAAACCGGCAGGTGATGCAGCGTGAAGTTCTTTCCTGAACTGTGAGGCTGAACAGAAATCAGTAGGCCGATCCGGTATGGCGACCGTTACATTGCTATGAGTTGATCTGATTCGAGATTATTAGGGTGGTACCGCGGAGATGTTCGTCCCTTGGGTATCGCCCTTTTTGTATTCTGGAATGCAGGTAAGCAGGGTGGTACCGCGAGTTCATCGTCCCTCATGGAGGGGCGATTTTTTTATACGTAAAACGGGAATCTAGCTATTATATTTCTTCATATCATCCTTTAGGAGGCAACCCAAATGAACAGTTCAGTTATTGTCGTAGGTTTGTACATTTGTACGATTTTCTTAATCAGCTGGTATACGAAGCACCGCGCTGCCGGGAAGGCGGAAAACTATATCCTGGCCGGCCGGCAGCTCACGACGCCGCTCATCATGGTTTCTATCGTCGGCCTGGCCGTCGGCGGCGCATCGACTATCGGCGTTGCCGAACAGGCCTATAAAGCCGGTATTTCCGCCGGCTGGTACACGACGGCCTGGGGCATCGGTGCGATCGTCATGGGCATGACCGTCGCTAAAAAATACCGCAGCCTCAACATCACGACGATTCCCGAAATGCTGGAACGGTATTACGATAAGAAGAGCATGATTATCGGCATCATTTGCCAGATCATCGTACAGCTCGTCGTCATGAGCATGCAGTACGTCGCCGGCGGCATGATCCTCGCCGCCCTTATGCCGGAAGTCTTCACGCCGACGACAGGGATGCTCATGAGCGCCGTCGTCTTCATCGGCGTAACGCTGATTGGTGGTATGTGGTCGGCCAGCATTACGAACCTCATGAACGTATCCCTGAAATACGCTGGCATCCTCATGGCCGTCGTACTGGCAGTCCGCATGGCCGGCGGCATGGATCAAATCCAGATGAACCTGCCCATGCCTCACGGCCTCGATTTCATCGACGGCGTAGGCCCCATGACCATCGTTACGTGGATTATCGTCCTCATTACGGTTAACCTGTCTCTTCAGAGCATCATCCAGATTTCCCTCGGCGCAAAAGACGTGCATACGGCCCGCAAAGGCTTTATCATCGGCGGCCTGCTCATGCTGCCGATCGGCTTCGTCAGCGCTCTCCTCGGCGTCATCGCTTCGGAATTATATCCCAACATTTCGGCTACGGCTGCATTGCCCCAGGTCATCATGTCCCTCGACCCGTGGCTGGCCGGCATTACCCTGGCGGCTCTTTGGGCAGCCGACGTCAGCTGCGCCTGCAACCTCCTGCTCAGCTCGGCGACGCTGTACTCTCATGACATTCACAAACGCTTCGTCGACCCGAATATGTCCGACAGCAAGTACCTCAACGTCACCCGTATTTCCGTATTCCTCCTGGGCTTGCTTACGCTGAGCTTTGCCTTGACCATCAGCGGCATCATCTCTACGCTCATGGCCGGCCTCAGCCTCATGACGGCGTTCAGCGTCATCGTTCTCATGACGATGTATGCGCCGAAATACTGCTCCCGCGCAGCCGCCTTCTATACGATTCTGGCGTCCGTCGTCGTTCTCGTAGCCTGGATGTTCGTACCGGCTGTCCGCGTTCTGCCGCATGTCATTTATGCCGAATGGATCGTCTGCGGCGTCCTCTTCGTTGGTATCAGCGCTGTGACGCGCAGCAACGCCATCCACATGGAAGGCGTCGAACCGGCCGCTGTACAGGACGGCAAGACGAAGGCCGTACCGGCTCAGCATTAACGATAGGCTCCGCGAGTTTTCCCGCGGCGGGTCCTATGGTATAATTGAATAACCTGCAAATGAAAAATCCCTGTAAAGTAAATTCCTTTGCAGGGATTTTGTGCAGCTGATTGTATGCTGGTTCCGGCAGGATAAAGCTGCCGGGCGCAGCGGAGATAAAGAGGTGTCGGCGATGGAGAAAGGAACGGCGATTTCGCTGTATGAAGGGGAACGGATTTTGTGGCAGAGCAAGCCGGGCTGCTCGTGGCGCAAACTGGTTAAACCGTCGGATATACTGAAGGTTCCCATAGGACTATTGTTTTTTCTGTTTGCCCTATGCTGGGAAGGCGCGGCCTTGTCTGTTCCGGGCCTGTGGGGGATCGTCGCGCCCTTATTCGGCCTGCCTTTTATAGCGGCAGGAGCGTATGGCAGTGTCGGCCGCTTGGTCCATCGCCGTTGGCAGCGGCGGCAGATTGTCTACGTGCTGACGAGCGAGCGGATTCTTACGGTGTACCGCAGCCGCCTGGTCTGCCGATTTTATCATACCCTGCGGTATTTGGAGAAGCGGGAAAACGGCGACGGGTCGGGGACGATTCTTTTCGACAAACGCCCTGTAGATTGGCATGATTTTCATTTTGCTTTTTTTAATGAGCTCATACGGGAACGGGAATATGAATACGCCGCTATCGACGACGTCGACGCCGTTTGGGCTATCGTTGAAGCGCAGCGGCGCCGATGGATGAAGCCTGATGGCGAATGATAAAACGCGCCGGCAGACAGTTGTTGTTCTGTCTGTCGGCGCGTCCGCTATTTCAGGCTTTGATATATCTGTTCGATGTTGCTGCGCATGCGGTCTATATAGGTCGCCTTTCCTTCGGCGCTTTCAATGGTGTGGATCGTTTTGACCGATGCGCCTACTTCCTTGGCCAGGGTTTCCGAAATCCTGGGGCTGACCATGGTTTCGGAGAAAATTGTCGTTACCTTATGCTGCTTGCAGAAATCGGCCAGGCTGGCCAGCTGCTGAGGGCTCGGTTCGCCGCTGGCAAAGACCGACTCGACGCTGCGCTGCGTCAGGCCGAAATCGCGGCACAGATAGGCGAAGGCGGCGTGGCCGGTGACGAACTGCCGGTTCGGGACGGATTGGAATTTTTCCTGATATTCCGTCAGCACCTGCTGGAGCTGTTCGTTGTAGGCGGCGGCGTTTTCGCGGTAAAAATCAGCGTTGGCAGGGTCCGCTTCGGCCAGGGCGGCGGCAATGTTCTGCACTTCTGTCTGCGCGGCCTGCAGGCTGAGCCAGCAGTGGGGATCGTCGCGGCCGTGTTCGTGTATGTCGTGCTTGTCTGTATTGGCGATTACCTGGACGCCCTTAGAAGCGTCGACGGCGACGAGGTTTTTATTGTCTACGACTTCCAGCGTTTTATCCGCCCAAGGCTCCATGCCCAGGCCGTTGTACACGAATAAACGGGCATGGCTCAACTCCTTGAGATTTTTCGTCGTCGGCTGAAAATCGTGAGGCTCTGTGCCGTCGGGAATCAAGGTGACGACGTCGACCTTATCCTTGCCGACGGCCTGGGTAAATTCTTTCATGGCGTTGAAAGAGGCGACGACTTTCAGTTTGCCGTCAGACTGGACGGAACCGTCAGATTGGGCGCCGCAGCCCGTAAGGAGCGCGGCCGCTGTTATCATTGCGATACAGGCTGTAAGCCATGATTTCATAACATATCCTCCTCTGAAATAGGAATATATACGTATAGTATAAATTGTATCATAGCACTAACCGTCGTTCCTTGTCAATAAATGCAAATGCCTTGCATTTTCTTTTTCGCGACTATATAATAGAGCAGGTATTCTATAATGACAAGAAGGAGTTCCTATGATTTCATTAGAAAATGTGTCCTTTGCTTATGAGCATGGGCCCTATTTACTGCAGGATGTTACGATGACCGTGCAGGACGGCGATTATATTTCCGTCGTCGGGGAAAACGGCAGCGGCAAGAGCACTCTTATCAAGCTGATATTGGGGCTGCTGTCGCCGAGCCGCGGCACAATTTCCAATACCTTCCGCCGCTGTGCCTACGTGCCCCAGCGATTTGAAACGCTGAACAGCCAGTTTCCCATTACGGTCTACGAGGTGCTGAACTGCCAGCGCAGGATCTTGGGATATAAGGATAAGGATATTATCCGCCGTTCGCTGGAGCAAATGAACGTATATGATTTAAAGGACCAGCTCATAGGCAGCCTGTCAGGCGGCCAATGCCAGAAGGTGCTCATTGCCCGGGCCCTCATGGGCGAGCCTGATCTGCTCATTTTTGACGAGCCGTCGACGGGCATCGACGTCAAGAGCCAGATGGAGCTGTATCCCTTTATTCGCCATTTGAATCAGGACCGGGGCGTA
>USGG01000047.1 GCA_900554215.1 uncultured Megasphaera sp. | reverse complement strand
TCTTCGCCGGGCTGACCATTCCGCTGCTCAAGCGCTACAACGGCACACGCGGCGCCGGGCCGCAGCTTGGGCATGATTTTTGCCAGCTGCCGCGAATACTGGCCCTTCGGGCCGTCGAGGAAGACAAAATCCCACGTCTCGTCCAGCTCGTCGAGGAGGGCCGTGCCGTCGCCTTCGAGAAGGCGTATCATCGCTCCATAGGGCGAGCGGCCGATAAAATCCCGGGCCGCGGCAATGCGCTCTGCGTCGATTTCAATCGTCGTAATGCGGCTTTCCGCCGTAAGGCACGAGGCTATCTGCAAGGTCGAGTAACCAATAGCCGCGCCGATTTCCAAGACCGACGACGGGTTCGCTGCCGTCACCAGGCCGCGGAATAAGGGCAGCTCGGCGTCTCGCAAGATCGGAACCTGATGGATTTTAGCGTAGGCCTTCATCTCATCCCACAGCTCCGTCATGGCATATGCTCCTCTACGTTTTTCATATGCTCTTCGTACGTCGCGGCAAAGTAATTGTGGCCGTCCTCATCAGCTACAAAATACAAATACGACGTATGAGGCGCTTTCAGGACGGCGTTCATGCAGTCCATGCCAGGATTGCCGATCGGTCCCGGCGGCAGGCCTTCGTACATGTACGTATTATAAGGCGAATCGTAGAGCGTCTCGGCGATGCTGTACGCCGCCTTATGGGTCCCCATGGCATAGGAAATGCTGGCGTCGGACTGGAGCTTCATGTGCTTGTCCAAACGGTTGAGAAATACCGAGGCGATAAGGGGCCGGTCCTTTTCGTACTTCGCTTCCTTTTCGATGAGCGATGCCAAGGTGACAAACTGGTAAATAGACAGATTTTCCTCATCGATGCCCTTCTTCATTTCCTCCGTCAGATGGTCGTCGAAGTTTTTCAGCATCATCTTGACGATGTCGTCAGCCGTCGCGTTCAGGGGAATAAAGTACGTATCGGGAAAGAGAAAGCCCTCTGTCGGAAAGGTTACTTCGCGATGGCTCTTCATATACGGATAGAGATATTCTTCCTTTTTGGCCGCCGCCAGAAAATCCTTTTCGGAAATTTTTCCCATAGCCGCCACTTCCTTGGCGATGCGCCACACCGTGTAGCCCTCGGGGATAACCAGGCGCAGGGCTTCCGACTTGCCGCTGGTCAGCTTTTCCAAAATAGAGTGAACGCTCATAGACGTATCGATAACGTACTCGCCTTCCTTGATATCGCCGGCCTGCCCCGTAGCTACGGCTGCCGTGCGGAACAGGAGCGGGCTGGCAATATAACCCTGTTCACAGAGCATATCGGCTACTTCCGACGCCGTCATGTCGCTGCGAACATGGACGTAGCCTCGTTTTTCCGGAAGGAAAAGATTCGGCGCGCCATAAGCCGCCGCCACGAAGGCCGCAGACAAAAGAAGCGCGCAAAGAACAGCCCCTGCGGCGCGCCGTTTTTGGCGGCCCGGAGCTGTATTGCGTACTTCCTGCGGTTCCTTATGTTCTTTGTTTTTTTCTGAATACTTATTGTTATGTTCCATAGGCAGTATTATACAGCATTACGGCTGTATTGCCAATGGTCCGGAGCCATCGTTCAGACGCTGCATAGCCATGCCATGAGCCTACCGGCGGTCTCCGCGGCGATGAGGCGGCGCCGGACGATGCTTCTTGCCGTCTTTAAACGTCTTATCTCTCTTAGGCGGCGCAAACAATTCCTTCAGCGTATCTTCAGAAATGCCTGTCCTTTCGGGAAGCTTATGCATGAACCGCCGATGGTCCCGCTGCCCTTTCCGTTCAAACCGTTTCATTTCGTCATACAGCTTAAAAGCCTGGTCCTGCGTAATCTTGCCGTCCCGTACCATAGCCTGCACGCGATGCGAAAAATCAAAGGTGCTGTGGAACCCCGGTCCGGCCATACCGATGCGGTGCGGCGGCGGAGGCGGGCCGGGACGCATGTCGGCAGCCGAAGCCTGGCTGTTCGGCATAACCGTCATGACGGCGGCAGCAGCGCCTACTAATGCAAAAGATGCCAATTTCTTACGCCATGTTATCGTTTTCATATGATTCAGCTCCTTCACGCTTTCTGTGTTTTCATATACTTAGCTGCGCAGGGAGTATATTTCTCCCGTCGCCCGTCTGATTTCCATTAAGCCCGTCCGCGGCGCGGCGTATCTTTTTTATCGCCATGGCCCTTCTGGTCGTGCCTAGCCGTATCCTTGCCGTTCCTGACGTCTCCCCTCTTAGGCGGCTGCTTCTTCATAACGCCTGGCTTCTTTGCATCCTTTTTCAACTCTTTCTTTATGTCTTTTTTATCAGCCTTGCGGTCTTTTTTGACATCCTTCCGAACGTCCTTACGCGCGTCCTTACGGTCTCCCGGCTTCCGCACGTCGTTATCATGCTTAGGCCCGTCCTTTTGAACAGCCTTGACAGGCAGTCTTCCATGAGTCATATCGGCAGCCGAAACCATAGAATACGGCGCGGCTACGACGACAACCATGACGCCGGTCATAACAGAAGTTATAATCTTTTTGCGCAGCGAATCTTTTAATTTCATCGTATATCAGCTCCCTTTATTCAAATACCTTTGGTATATGAATAGTATAGCTAATAATTGTTACAATTTTGTTACAGCACGATGTCATTGTCAGCACAATGCGGCTCGCCATGCCCTCCCCTTTCGATTACTTAGGAGCCCACGTGCGGTTTTTCTGAGCCGCCTCTTCCTTGGCATTCAGCTCCTGGGCCTGCTTTTCCGCCTCATAGGCGGCTTTCGCGTCAGCTTCAGCCTCTTTCAGCCGTTTTTCCAGGGCCGGGTCTACCTTGCCGCCTTTAGCGGCCTTCTTAGCGTCCTCCAAGGCTTTCTTGGCGTCGTTCAGGATTTTTCCCAGACGGTCCAGCTCTTTCTGCTTCAATTTCTGCCGTTCCCGCCATTCCAAATCGACGTCGGGCTTATCGTGGACGTCCACGTATACTTCAAACAAGCGGTTCCACGGCAAGGTCACGTCGACTGTCCGCGGGTCGACGCCCAAATACGTGCCGGAATAGCGCTGGAGCTGTTCTTTTGTCAGGCTCTGGAGCTCTCTCATGACCGTCGGATAATAGCGCTTCACCGTGCCGGCTTCCAGCTTCTGATCCATGCGGGAAATATAGTCGCGCACGTTGGCTTGATAGGCCCAGTTGTCCAGATACTGCGTCGTCAGCATGTCGCGGTGGGCCTCCGGCGTCATATACCGCGACAGGACGCCTTGGGACAAGCCGTAGCCGACGGAATTGCTGGCCGTATTCCAGCCGTTGTACGCCGCCAGGCGGTACATCATCTTGTCCTGATACAAGCCGTATACGAGGGTATTGTCCGAACCGTTGGAAAAAGCCATGTCGACGAGGCTGACGGGAATCCCGGCCTTGACGGCCGTTTCTATCTGCGTCAGAAATTCCCGCGTCGACTGCAGCATGATGGGGAAGTTTTCAAAATTCCCCGATTCGCTGGTCGACGACGTAAGGGGCGTATTTACCGCCAGCAGCAAATCGGGCCGTTCCGTTTCAGTTACAGTACCGCCAATCGCCTCGATATGAGCGGCAATCGTCTTGCCGATAGCCTGTCCGTCGTAGCTCGGCACGGTCTTCTCGCCGCCGCCCAGGGGATAAATCACCGTGACCTTGGGATGATAGTTCGTAAAATCATTGTTTGCCCGCGTGATAAGCAGTAACCCCAGCTGGTCCGCACCGGGGAAAGAGCCGAAGGACGTCTTGGGCACGTCGGCGCCGGCCATTTCCAAATACTTCGATTCGAGGGACGACTGGGTATTGACGGAATTATCGTCATGGCCCAGGCTGTAGTATTTGAAAATCCCCTTCTTGGCGTCCTGAATGAGACGGTAATTAATCATCATGTTCTTCTGCCGGCGATTGTACCAGTCCTGCAAATATTCCAAAGGAATACGGCGCATAACGGCAAACCAGCTGCTCCGCTCCTGCGGCGTCAGGTTATCTACGTCCATCTTAGCCTGCAGGGCCGCCAGCTGATACATATCCGTCCCCATTTTCAGGTAATAATCAGGCTCTACGCCCTTGCCGCCGGCCCAGGGGCTGCGCATAACGGTGCTGAAAGCGTAAATAGGTACGTTTTTATGAAGCTTATGCAGGTTTTCCACCTTTTCCAGCCGTTCGACGAGGGTTTCCATGTCGAAATTATGCTTCCGCGAATCGACGAGACCGCCATATACCAGAGAATCAATAGATAAGACCATTGCATCGGCCAGGCCGGCGTTCTCGTTGACCCAGCGCAGGAGCCGGTCCGGCGAACCTTGAAAATTGGACCCGGACAAATATTGCTCCGGCGGCGTAAGAACTGTATATCCCGCGTCTTCCGCCGTGTTAACCGTATACGCCAGATCGACGGGACGATTATCCTGAGGCACATATAAAATCGTCCGCGCCATCGCCGTCGGCCCGACGCTCATGAGCATGGACAAGACGGCGGCGCCTATGGCTTTTTGCCAACCCTTCAAAACTACCACTTCCTATCAAAGATAATAAAATCATTGTAATGATTATAGCAAACTCCGTTAAAAAATGGAACTCTTCGTCGTCCTGCGCACGCGGGGCAAGTTCCAATGAAGGCGCACTGCAACTAGCCGCAGGCAGACCGTAAAGGCAAAGCTCAAGGTCGACGCGGCGTATATGGTGAAGCCCCAATAGATGTGGACGGAAAGCAATATGCACGCCCCGGCCAAGGCCGCCGTCGCATAAATTTCCTTTTTCAATACGCCCGGTATCTGCCCGGCCAGCACGTCGCGGACGACGCCTCCGCCTACGGCGGTTAGCACGCCGAGAGTAACGTTCAGCACCCAGTACTGGGGATAGTAATAAAATCCCATGAGCGTCCCCGTGACAGTAAAGGAACCCAGGCCGATGGCATCGCAGACGAGATAGATCGATTCCATTTGATGAACCAGACGCTGGCGAGACGACACGTTTACGTAGCGGATAAATAAGACGACGGCAACGATGGAAAGGGCAATAATCCAGACGTACAGCGTCGTGCGGAACGCCGACGGCGGCGTATGGCCCAGCATGAGATCGCGGACAATCCCTCCGCCGACAGCCGTCGCAGCCGCCAAGACAAAGATACCGAATAAGTCCATGCGCCGGGAAATCGCCACCAGCGCTCCCGACAAAGCAAAAGCCGACGTTCCCAATATATCAAAAACCTGCCACCAAATAGATTGCATATGACACCTCGATTTAGTAAAATAATACAATACATACCTTACCATACTATATTATATAGGGAGAATCAAGATACGTCATGACAAAAGACGAATTTTACATGGGCAAAGCCATAGAAGAAGCAAAAATCGCCGCCGCCGTCGGGGAAATTCCCGTAGGCGCCGTCGTCATTTATCAAAAAAAGGCCATTGCCCGGGCCTATAACCTGCGCGAAACCCTGCCCTGCGCCACGGCTCACGCCGAGCTCCTGGCCATTGAAAAGGCCTGCCGGGCCCTGGGCCGTTGGCGGCTCACAGGCTGCACCCTCTACGTCACCGTCGAGCCCTGCCCCATGTGCGCCGGCGCCATCGTCAACAGCCGCCTCGACCGCATCGTCTACGGCTGCGACGATCCAAAGGGCGGCGCCGTCCGCTCCCTGTTTCAAATCGTCGACAACCCGGCCCTGAACCACCGCGTCGAAGTAACGGCCGGCATCCGTGCCGACGAATGCGCCGCCATCATGCGCGATTTCTTCCGCAGCCGGCGTCAGAAATAAACAAAACACAATTATCTGTCATAATTGTCACAGTTTCTGCACAGTCCGTTCCTTTGTATTGAAGGGCCTTCCGGCGAAATGCTATAATAGGCATACCAATAAACAAGCCTTATGGAACGAAAAGGAGGTCCTATCATGAAATATTATCCCGTTAAAGCCTTGGCCGTCGCCGCGCTGCTCATCGGCTCCACGGCCTTTATGTCCCCGTCCTATGCCGCCGCTCCCGAACCGTCGGTCATCCACGTCACGGGCTACGCCCAGCAGGAAGTCGCTCCCGACACGGCCTACGTCACCATTGGCATGGAAACGACAGGAGAAGACGCACAGCAGGCACGCACGCAGAACAACGAAGTTATGAGCCAGGTTACGGCAGCCATGAAATCCATGGGCATTGCCCCGGAAAACCTTAAGACCATGGGCTTCTACATGTCGCCGAACTACGACAGCAAGAGCCGCAAAATCGTATCGTATACCGTAACGAACAATTTGCAAATTAAAGTGTCCGACCTCGACATGATTCCCCGCATCATCGCCAAGGCGGCCAACCTGAACGCCAACTCCATTCAGGGCATCCGCTTTACCAATGAAAAGACCGAACAGATTAAGGACAACCTGGTCAAGCAGGCCATCATCAACGGCAGACGGCAGGCAGAAGCCGCCGCCCAGGCCGCCGGCATGTCCCTCGGCAAGGTGAAGGAAATCAGCATTTCCGGCCGCTCGCCGTCCTATGAAAACGGCTACGCCGGCGCGGCGCTGCGCATGTCCGCCAAAGCCGCCGACTACGCCCCCGTCGAAGCAGGCACCAATACGTTAAGCGAAACAGTCACCATGACCTTCTATCTCCAATAGCATACGGACGAGCAAAAAAAATAGCCCGGCACATTATAGTGTCGAGCTATTTTTCATTTATTCATGGTACGACAAAATCGAAAATACTTCCCGGTTTGGATGATCCGACGCTTCGAAGTGAAGCGTCCGGGACAGCTCCCGCTCCAGTTCATCCCGCCGTTTTTTATCTTTTAAGACGGCTAACACGTCGGCATGGGCGCAGATGAGCAGGTCGCCTTTTATATGGCGCACGTGAACCATATGGCGCAGGCGGCGGATAATCTGGATCGCCACTGATTCAGGCGAATACAAATACCCCGAGCCGCCGCAGATATCGCAGGGACTGAACTGTACCTGATACAAGCCCTGCCGGGCCTTCTTGCGGGTAATTTCCACCAGATTCAGGGCCGTCATGCCCAAGACATGGGTTTTCGTGCAGTCCTGAGCCATTTCCCGTTCCAGTATCTGCAGAATTTCATCGCGCCGCACAGGCTGGGCCATGTCGATGAAATCGATGATAATGATGCCGCCGATATCGCGGAGCCGCAGCTGCCGGGCGATTTCCACGGCTGCTTCCTTATTGACGTGAAATATCGTGTCCTGCAGGGTGCCGTTGCCCGTGTACTTGCCGCTGTTGACGTCGATGACCGTCAGTGCCTCCGTATGGTCAAAGACCAGCGTGCCTCCCGACGGCAGCGCGACTTCGCGGGCCATAAGGTGCCGCAGCTCGTCTTCTAAATTGTAGCATTCAAAAATGGGCTGGTCGCCCTGATACAGCTCGACGCGGCTGCGCCACTGGTCGTCCGTCACGATTTGACAGATGCGGTCGTAGGCATCCTTGTCGTCGACGACGATTTTCTTTACGTCGGCCGTGAAGTGATCCCGTATCATCCGCATGACTAAGTCGGCCTCACGGTACAGGAGCTTGGGCTTTTTCGCCAGCTTATACCGCTGCTGCACGCTGTCCCACGTCCGCAGCAGATAGCGGATATCGGCCAGCAGCGCCTCTTCCGACACGCCCTTGGCGACGGTGCGGATGATCAGGCCCATGCCGGCCGGCTTGATTTTCGCCGTAATATCGCGCAGGCGGTTCCGTTCTTCTTCGTCCCGTATCTTCTTCGACACGCCGACGTAGTCGACCGTCGGCATGAGGACAGCGTATCTCCCGGCCAGGCTGACGTTGGCCGTCACCTTGGCCCCCTTGCTGCCCCGTTCCTCCTTGATGACCTGGACGAGGACGCTCTGTCCTACAGAAATATGGGTCTGCTGAATTTCCTCTTTCGTCGCTGCCCGGGGAAATAAATCGCCTAAATACAGAAAGGCGTTTTTCTTGCGGCCGATGTTGACGAAGGCCGCCTGCAGGGCCGGCAGGATATTCTGTATGATCCCCTTGTAAATGTGATTGCCAATGTGCGTCTCATCATTCCGCTCGACGGCGAAATCGCGGAGACGACCGTCTTCTATAATAGCCATGCGCGTTTCTTCAGGCATGACATTTCCTACAATTAATTTCATCTGCTGTTCCTCACTCTTAAAAGCTATGAAAACATTGTATCATAAAAACCACGGTCAAGCCATATGCGCCGCCCCATCGGCACCGCCGAAAGCAGCGATAAAATACCCGCAGACAGATCATCACCACTGCCTGCGGGTATTTTATACTATATGAGATTAAAAGGGAGATCATATCCTCCCCTATTGGGGAGCCATGTTATTTGGCGATGGCGATAATCGCTGCGACAGCAGCTACGCCCAAGGCCCAGTTTGCCTTCTTGTTGGCATCGTCAGCATCTTCCTGAGTTTTGCTCTTATGGTCGCGTTTCCAATCTTTGTCATGATCGCGGCGATCTCTGTCGCGGCGGTCATGGTCACGATACCGGTCGTCGCGCTGTTCCCAGCCTGGCCGGTCGTGTCTCGGGCCGGCAGCCTGAACGGCAACGGCTCCGCTGAACGTCGTCAGTACCAACGTCGTGATCAACGTCATCTTCAAAATATTCTTTATGCGCTTCATCATCTGTACCACTCCTTTAGCTGCCATTCCAGTGTTTTCCTTTGGTTGATACATATAGTATACAGCACAAATGTTACAGTTGTGTGTCATTTCCTTGGCAAGTTGTATACTTTTTTCGCATACAAGGCCCTGAAGGATATGCTTTATATTCTCTTTTTCGTAATTTCCCGCCGCATTTTCTGCATGTTGTCCTGAAACAGCTCGGCGTCGGCCATGGCGATGCGCGTGTACAGGACGTCGCCGATAGCCATGTGAATGAGACGCGACGCGCCGGCTTCGGAAGAGTAGCGGACTTCGCGGCCCATGCCGCACAGGCACACGTCGGCCAGCTTTGCCAGCGGCGATTTGGCATGACTCGTAATGACGACGATAGACGCGCCGCTGTCCTTCGCAGCCTGCACAGACTGGAGCAGCTCCTGGGATGCGCCGCTGTGGGAGACGGCGATGACCGCGTCGTCCGGCGACAAGAGGGCCGCCGACGTGACCTGCATGTGCGAGTCCGCATAGGCCTGAATGGCCAATCCCAGGCGGAGGTAGCGCGTGGCGATGTCCCGGCACACCGTCGCCGAGTTGCCGAAGCCGTACACGGCGACGCGGCGGGCCCGGCGCAGGATACGGGCCGCATCGTCTACGGCGTCGTAGTCCAGCAAGGCCAGCGTATCCTGCAGGCCGTCGCTGATGTTTTGAAACATCTTGGACGCTACGACAGAACAGCGGTCGCCGCTGCGGATGTCGTGAAACTCTTTATTTTCTGCCGCCGACATGCCGGCGATGAGGTTCATCTTTAATTCCTGCAAGCCGCTGAATCCCAGTTTTTTGCAAAACCGCGATACGGTAATTTCCGAGCTTTCCGTAGCGTTGGCAATATCAGAAATAGTCTTTTCCATTATCTCTTCCGGCGCAGCGACGATATAATCGGCAATACGGCGCTCTGATTTCGTCAGACCGCCGTATGCGCTGCGCAGCACGGGAAATTGCTGGATTGCCTTTTCATCCATAGACGCGTCTCCCCTACGTTGCAAATTTTCATAGCCAAAACTATGACTATATTTAATTTTATACTAAAAATGCGTCGATAACAAGTACACCGATGAGGCCCATGACGGCGATGATCGTTTCCAAAGCACACCAGGTGCGTACCGTTTCCTTGACAGTCAGGCCGAAGAATTCCTTAAACAGCCAGAAACCGGGGTCGTTCGGCGGGCTGAAGATGAGGGAACCCGCACCGGTAGCCAATACCATCAGTTCGGGATTGGCGCCTGTCGCCGCGCAAATCGGAGCCGCAATGCCGCCAGCGGTCAACGCCGCAACGGTTGCCGAGCCGCAGGCTGTACGGATAACGGCAGCAACGAGCCAGGCCAGTACTAACGGAGACAAGTCTGCACCAGCTACCAAGTCGCCGATATAGGTACCAACGCCGCTGTCGATGAGGACCTGCTTGAGAGCCCCGCCGCCGCCGACGATGAGGAGAATCATGGCGATAGCCAATACTGCGTCCTGGACGATTTTCATGATTTCATCCATCTTCTTGCCGCGGCCCAGGCCAAAGGTGTAAATAGCGATGGCGACGGCAATAGTAAGGGCCATATCCGGCTGGCCGAGGAAGGTCAGAATATGACGGGCTGAAGAAGCTTCCGGCAGAGCCAATTTAGCGATAGCCGACGCAGCCATGAGAACAACCGGCACGAGAGCTGTGAAAACGGAGATGCCGAATCCGGGCATTTCGTCGTCCTTAAAGATTTTAGGATTGTACAATCCCTTAGGAATTTCCGGGTTAATATCCTTCGTCAAATTGTAATACAGCGGGCCGGCGACGATAGCCGTCGGAATGGCGATAATCGCGCCGTATACGAGGGTCGTGCCGATATCGGCGTTGTAAATAATAGCGATTGCCGTCGGGCCGGGATGAGGCGGCAGGAAGCCGTGCGTGACCGACAAGGCCGCGGCCATCGGGATGCCTACTTCGAGAAGGGGAATCTTCGCTTCTGCGGCGATAGTGAATACGAGGGGAATCAAGAGGACGAAGCCGATTTCATAGAACAGGGCGATGCCGACGATGAAGCCCGTCAGGCAGACGGCCCATTTTACCTTTTCGCGGCCGAAGACGTTGATGAGCGTCGTGGCAATGCGCTGGGCGCCGCCGCTTTCGGCCATGAGCTTGCCCAGCATAGCGCCGAAGGAAACGACGATAGCCAGGCCGCCGAGGGTTCCGCCCAAGCCCTTTTCAATAGTCGGGATCAGCTTGTCGATAGGCATTCCTTCGGCCAGGCCGACGAGACCGGCGACGACCAGGAGGGCCAGGAAGCTGTTCAGCTTGACTCTGACGATGAGGAAAAACAGTACGAGAATACCGATGGCAAGTATGACTAGCGGCATGAGTATGACCTCCTTCTATTATTTCGTATAATGTTCCTTCCACTGATGATGGAACGTTCCTTCTTTATCTACGCGCTTAAAGGTATGAGCGCCGAAGTAGTCGCGCAGGGCCTGAATGAGGTTGGCGCCGACGCGGGGGCTGCTGTAGGCGTCGATGTATTCCATGGCGTTGGCATAGGCCGGTACGGGGATGCCTTCGCTGACGGCCAGGCAGACGATCTTGCGCAGGCTGGCCTGGTTGGCGTTGATCTTGTCGAGGAAGAATTCGTCGAACATGAGGTTTTCCAGATTCGGGTTCTTTTCGTAGGCTTCGGTGATCTTGT
The DNA here is from genome assembly GCA_900554215.1 of uncultured Megasphaera sp. Lineage (GTDB taxonomy): Bacteria > Bacillota > Negativicutes > Veillonellales > Megasphaeraceae > Megasphaera. The sequence continues at coordinate 4,281 of USGG01000047.1, read as the reverse complement.
TCAGGAATTCGGCCTGAATGATGCAGCCGGCCCGGAAAATAGAGGCGATGCTGCCGTAGTCGAGGTTCCAGCCGTACGTTTCCGAGGCGCTGCGGTACAGCGAGAAGCCCTGGGCGTAGGCGACGATTTTCGCCGTGTACAGGCTCTGGCGAACGGCTTCGATAAAGGCCTCCCCTTCCTGCGTCGTAAGCGCCGGCTTATGGATGACTTCCTGGGCCATCTTACGGCCCGGCTGGTTGGACATGACACGGGCGTTGCAGGCCGCCGTAATCATGGAAATGTCTACGCCCTGCTTCATCGATTCGATGCTCGTCCAGCGGCCTGTGCCCTTCTGGCCGGCAGCATCGACAATGTAGTCTACGACCTGTCCGCCTGCTTCGTCGTCTTCTGCAAAGATGTCGGCGGCAATGCCGATGAGGAAGCTTTTGAGCTCGCCTTGATTCCATTCATGGAAGATTTCCGAAATCTTGGCGTTGTCGTAGCCGCCGACGTATTTCAGGAGCAAGTACGCTTCGGAAATGAGCTGCATGTCGGCGTATTCGATGCCGTTGTGGACCATTTTGACGTAGTGGCCTGCGCCGTCCTCGCCGATGTAGGTGCAGCACGGCTTGCCGTCGGCAGCCTTGGCGGCGATAGCTTCGTAGACCGGCTGGATTTCCGGATACGTGTCCTTGTTGCCGCCGGGCATGATAGACGGGCCGCGGCGGGCGCCGTTTTCGCCGCCGGAAATGCCCATACCGTAGAAGTGGATGCCCGCTTCGCTGCAGCGGTCGCAGCGGCGGCGCGTATCTCCGAAGTAAGAGTTGCCGCCGTCTATAATGATGTCTCCTGTATCAAGAATCGGAATAAGCTGCTCAATCATGCTGTCTACCGGTGCTCCGGCCATGATCATGAGCATGATTTTGCGCGGCTTTTTCAAGGAGCCGATAAATTCTTTCAAATCGTAGTAGCCTTTGATGTTATCATGAGGCCGTTCTGTTACAAATTTTTCCGTCAAGTCCGGTGTGTAGTTATATGCCGATACGGCGAAGCCGTGGTCAGCCATGTTGAGAGCCAAATTACTGCCCATGACAGCCATGCCTACGACGCCGATGTCCCGTAATTCCATAATACTCTATCTCCTCTCTTAGTCCTTATATTTTCTTCTGGTATTCTGTAATATCGGAAAATTCAGTCTGCAAATTGTGATACAAGCGGACAAAAATATCATATAATTCGTCGTACACTTCGCGGTTTTCTTCCTGCGGCATGTAAATGCGGCGAGGATGGACGAGGTGAGCCGTATCGGCGATGCTCTTCATCTTGCCGCTGGAAATAAAGCCCAGTACGGCAGCGCCGAAAGCTGCGCCTTCGCTGTTGTCCGGCAAAGTAATCGGCTGATTGAGAATATCTGACAAAATCTGAATCCACAATCTCGATTTCGTAAAGCTGCCGCTGACGCGAATATCCTTCACTTCACCAAATTCCTTTAAGGCCTGCATAACGCTGTTCAAGCTGTAGCAAATGCCTTCCATGACGGCCCGGATCATGTGAGACCGGCTGTGATTGAGGGAAAAACCAAAGAACATGCCGCGCAGTTCGGAATTCCAGTACGGAGCCCGTTCACCTGTAAAGTACGGCAGGCAGATGAGCCCATCAGCCCCAGCATCAACGTGTTCCGCCTTCATTGTCATGAGGTCATACGGGTCAATATCCAGATTTTCCAAGGCACTGCCGCCGTAATGGCAAATTTTGTCGCGTACCCAGCGTAGAATCATGCCGCCGTTATTGATAGCGCCGCCGGCAACCCACATATCATCGGTCAGATTGTAGCACCACGTGCGCATTTGCGGATCCGTCATCGGTTCCTTCGTCAGCATGCGCAGTGCGCCGCTTGTGCCGATAGTGCCGCTGAGCTGGCCCGGTTCAACAGCGCCGATGCCGACATTGACCAATACGCCGTCTGTCGCGCCGATAACGACGGGGAGACCCTTGGGCAAATGCATAGCTGCTGCCGCTTCATCAGTCAGCGGATGACTGTACGTCGTCGATACGACGGGAGGCATGTAGTCCTTCGTCACACCGGCATATGCCAGGATTTCATCGTCCCAGTCCAGCGTATGCTCGTTGTACATGCCGCTCGTGCTGGCAGCCGACTTGTCAATGACCCATTCGCCGGTCATGTTGTAGAAAATATAATCCTTCAAAGACCCGACGTATTTCATCTGCTTAAACAATTCCGGCTGATTTTCCCGCAACCAGATAATCTTTGCTAAGGGATAGCAGGCGTGAATAGGGCAGCCTGTCCGTTCATAGAAAGCCCGGCACAATTCCGGATTTTTCTTCATCTCCCGCACAATGCCGGTACTGCGGCTGTCAGCCCAGGTCTGCATGTCCATGAGAGGTTCCTTCGTTTCGTCCAGCCCGGCAAAACTGTGCATGACCGTACTCAGGGCGATGCCGGCCAGTTCTTTATTCTTGTAACGGAGCTGGTCAGACGTCTTGCGCACGACCTGTTCGATAGCTTCATAAATTTGCAGCGGACTTTCTTCCGCCCAGTCCGGATGAGGCGTTAACAGCGGATAAAACGCTTCGGAAGAGCAGACGTTCGTCCCTTCTTCCGTGTAGGCGATAGCCCGCACGCCTGTCGTCCCTACGTCGACGCCAATCCAAACTTCCTGATTTGCCGAATCCATTGGCATATGTCATCCCGTCCTTTCAATACATTTCCCTTCGTCATGTAAGAATACTGTAAAACCTTGGTAAACCTTGTTTGTACCTTTATTATACTCATTCGTTAGCAAAATGCAATAGTCTTTTCATTTTATTTTTAATTTTATGATATATTTATATCATAAAAACTGCCGTACCTATGTGACGCTTACATAGTATATACGAGCTATCCAATTAAAATAGGCCCTTTCTGTTGATGTGTTCGTGCACAGAATAATGGCCCATATGCTACGTGAAATTTTTCTCAAATAAATCCACCTGTATGACATGTTTCATACAAAAAAAAGACGCCTGCCTGCGCAAGCGCCTTGTCGTCCTTCTCTTATATAGACATTATACAGTTTTCCATACCATCAAATGGTCCTCAAAGGCATAGGTCATCTCGCCCGTATCGCGGAGCCACGACAAGTACGAGCGAATCGTGCTGCCTACCAGGACGTACTGCTCTATCGTCATGACCAGCTGGTACCGGCCGAATACCTTCTGCAGGATGTGCTCAAATATCATCGGCTCCTGGCACAGCGACAGGAGATAGGCCTTGATTTCATATATTTTGTCCCGATTGGCCTGCACGAGCTTCTGCATATCCTCCTTCGAGCCGGCCGCCGCGTGAGACGGCACAAAGACGTCCCCCTCCATAGCCTCCACGGCATCGAGGGTCTTTAAATAGGCCGCTACGTCGTAAATGAAGGACACGGCGTATTTGTCGAGATTTTCTACGCTGCTGAGGCAGTCGGCCAGAAAGACCGTGCCGTCGGGCGTGCGGAAGCCTACCATGTCGAAAAAATGGCCCGGCAGAGGAATTACTTCAATGTCCTTAGGAAAATCGGCGTCGGAAAAATCGACGGCGTCGCTGGCCGCTGCCAGCAAAAACTTGTGGCGCAAATCCTTGCAGGGATAGCCGCCGTACAAGAAGGACGTTTCCAAAATAGGATACTTCGTAAAGGCCGTTTCAATACCGCCGGTAAAGACCTTGCATTTCCGCTGGCGCTGCAGATAATCGTTGCCGCCGATGTGGTCGGCATTGGAATGGGTATTCAAAATCCCCTTCAGCGTCCAGCCCTTTTCGTCGAGAAGCTTGCGGATCTTCCGCCCCGCGTCCTTGTCGTTGCCGCTGTCAATCAAATACACGTCCGTCCCGTCGGCAACATACACGCCGATTTTCGCCGGACTCTCGATATAATAGGTCTTCTCATTGACCTGCACCAATTCAAACATCCTGCATTCCTCCCTGCACCGAATTTGTTATAATCAATATACATATAAGATATTATAACATAAAAATGAAATTTAATTAGAATATTCGGCATACAAGGAGGAACACTATTAATTTTTTAATATCTTCATGCACCTAAAGCGTTTCATTGATGAAAATATACGTAAAAAATACAACGGTTTTGTATTCAGCTGCGGCAGCAATGGGTATATCCCTTTTTCTTGAATCATCGTAGTCTGCAATACTTATTCAAATGATCATCAAATACACTTTTTAATAATTGTATTGATGTTGTATAAATATTGTATTAATATATATATATATAGAAAGGAGCGTGTTTACGATGGCACAAA
>USGG01000046.1 GCA_900554215.1 uncultured Megasphaera sp. | reverse complement strand
GTGTAAAGGAAGGCGGGGCGATTACGATGGATTGCCTGCGGCCCTATGGAGACAAGATAGAAAAGGCGGAATTCCTCCTGTTTCACACGGGCTGGGATGCCTATTGGGGGACGCCCCGATACTTCGGCGACTATCCCTGCATAGACGACTCCGTGTTGGAGTACGTCGTCGCCAGGCCCTATAAAGGCATCGGATTCGATACGTTCGGCATCGACCCCATAGGCGACGAAGAGCTGACGCGGCACAGGAAGCTGTTTCAGAATCGGGAAATGATCAATATAGAAAATCTGAAAAATCTTCATCTGTGCGGCAGCGACTTATTTTGGTTCGGATGCTTTCCGTTAAAGATACGTCAAAGCGACGGCGCGCCCGTCCGGGCTGTCGCCTGGTTCGAATAAAAAACATCCCCTCGGCAGGAAAGAGACCTGCGCGAGGGGATGTACTGTATTCGTAGAATCTGCCGGATGAAGAGAAAAGAGAAGGTGAACGGTTAGAGTTCTACGTTGAAGTGTTTCAGGATCATTTTTTCTGCTTCGGCGTTCCAGAGGCCGTTGTGGGCTTTGCAGCATGCGTCCAGTTCGAGGAAGAACGGGCCTGTTTCGCCTAATTTGGCAAAATCTTCGATAGCCGTCATCGGCATGTCGAACTGCGTATAGGCCAGCTTTTTGCCGCCCTTAATATGAGGCAGGTTCAGCGTCGTGTCGATGATGCTGTCGATGCCTCCGACGTGTGTTACCATGACAGCCGGGTTGATGATGCCCTTGGCGGCCAGGTTGTTGGCTTCGATGAGATCGTCGTTGTTGCCGCCCGTCGTGCCCATGATGTGGGTGCTCGTGTAATGGCAGTCGTACAGGTTGATTTCAGCTCGGAAGTTTTTGTCCGTCGGGCCGGAGAAGAAGTTCATGCAGCCGTCGAAGGCCAGCAGCCTGTTGCCCAGTTCGGCGACGGCGCGGACCGGCGCGTATACGAAGACGTCGTCGTAGCCGTGGCCGTCGGTGATCTTCATGAGCTCTTCATAGGGGCCGTCCATGGCTCCCGTATTGATGTAGTGGAGTTCGACGCCGTATTGGGCGGCGTATTCGGGGGAAATGACTTCTTTTGCCCGGTTGATGCGGCTTTCGTCAATATCCGTTACGACGATGCGCTTCGGCTTATTTTCAAAGCGGATGCCGTAGCTGACGGCGCCTAAGCCCATGGGGCCGCAGCCGCCGAGAATGATGATGTTGCCGCCTTCTTTCGTGCCCATAGCGTGATTATAGTTATGCTTATTTGTGTGGTAGTTGGCACGGTAGCCGCCGATGATGCAGCTCATCGGTTCGCCTAAGGAGGCTTCGAAGAAGCTTTCGCCTTCGTAGGGCATCAGCGCGCCTAATTCCATAACTTCGTGGGGGAAGATGCAGTACGTGCAGTCGCCGCCGAAAAATTCATAGGAATATCCCGGAGAAGCCAGGCTGCCTTTGTAATTCAGCGCCGGCTGCTGAGCGAAGCGCATGCCCGGCTTGAACTGGTCCTGCCATTTCTTGCCGACCTTAACGATGACGCCGGCAAATTCATGGCCCGTAATGATGGGGTTCGTGTCGATGTTCTGGGGAGCCCGTTTATGCTTTTTACCCTGTTCGACTAATTTATACGTAGACATGCAGATGCTGTCCGTAATAACTTTGGCTAAAATTTCGTCGTCTTTGATTTCCGGGAGTTCAAATTCTTCCAGGCGCAAATCTCTTGTGCCGTACATTCTGACTGCTTTTGTTTTCATCGTATATACCTCCTGAGTATAATGTTTGATATATGGTGCTGTATATGAGTATACGTTGACCTCTTAGTTGGCGAACATGTTGTAGATTTCGTCGACAGAGCTGTGGACGACGTCTTCTACGTCGTCTTCGTCGGAGCAGGTGACAGCGATATTGCTCAGAATGTCGACGTGTTCGTCTCCGGTAGCGGCGATGCCGATGACCAGCTTGACCGTCGTACCGTTCCAGTCCGTGCCTTCGGGGAAGGTCATGATGACCAGGCCGGCGTGCTGTACTTCGACCTTGCCTTCTTCAATGCCGTGGGGAATGGCTACGTTGTTGCCGATGGCCGTGTTGAAGACCTGTTCCTTGTCCAGCATGGCCTGGGTATATTTTTCCGTCGTGTAGCCGTCTTCACAGAAAATCTTGCCGATTTCCTTAATGACGTCTTCTTTGGCCTTCGGCTGGCAGTTGAGGATGATGTTCTTTTTCTGTAAAATTTCCATGATGATGTTCTCCTTACGTAAGTTTTATGAGCAATGTATTGAAATACAACTTGAGGATGCGCTGCAGCTCGGAGCGGATAAGGCCTTCGCTGCGGCTCAGGACGGCTTCGTTGAAGCTGTCGTCTATGACTAAAGAGCTGCTGATGAAGCCCAGTAAGTCGGTGTACAGGCGGGTAGGGCCGGCAGCAGGCATCGTCATGAGCAGGATCATGCCGACGCCTTGAAAGTATGGGTCGGCGAAGCTGCTTTCCGACGGCATGCAGGTATAAAAGGCGGCGTGGCTGACGGTGCAGGTCCGGCAGTGCAGCAGGGCGAAGCCCTGGTCGGGAAAGATTTGGCTGCTCAGCCGTTCCCGTTTCATAATATCTTCGTACAGCTGCCGGCTTTGCGATTCCGATTCGGCGACTTGGCTGCAGAGCCAGGCTGCGATCTGGTCGAAAGGCAGGGACGCATCGGCAGTATACATGGCATAGCCTTTCAGGATATAGGCGATTTCTTCTGCTGCCTTGTGGGCTTCTGCCAGCTCCTGTACGAAATCATCAGGCTGTTTTTCGCCTTCTTCCCGATGGACCCGCTTGCGGATGTGGGCGTATTCTTCGATCTTGCACTGGATGCGGCTCGTATCGGACTGAGTGATGAGCGGCGAGATGCGGACAGCGTCGATATCCGGCCGGTTCAGGGGCAGGCTGCTGACGAAGAAATCCGTGGCCTTGAGTACTTCCGGCGTCAGGTCTTCCTTGCCGTAGGTCTTCAGCGATACGGCGGCGGACAGCTTATTGCGCAGTCGCGTCATCATCAGGCGGGCGACGCCGAAACCGCTGGCGCAGACGATGCCGACGGAAACCCTTCGCGTAAAGGCCGTTTTCCCCTTCATGCGTTCCAGGGCCGCGCCGAAGTGAATCGTCAAATAGCCGATTTCTTCCTCTGAAACGGCGGCGCCGATGGCCTTTTCCAGTACGCGGGCTGCCCGGCTGGATTTTTGAAACGTGTCGGCGTATTCTTCCTTGATATCGTCCAGCAGGGGATTGATGATGTTGAGGTGATGGGTCAGACGGACGATGGCCGGCTGAAGGTGGACGAAGAGACCGCGGATAAATTCCTCGTCGCAGCGCAGCATATAGGCCTGGCGGGAATCGAAGGCGTCTATCATGGCGTCGATGAGGTTGATCAATTTTTTGCCGTTCAGGTCTGTCGGCACCCTTTCATCGGGCACGTTGGTGTAATGAATGTTCGCGCCCTTGATGTGCAGCAGCAGGTAGGACAGCTCCAGCTCAGGCATATGCAGGTGAAATTCTTCTTCAATGGCCTGGAGAATGCGCCGGGCCAGACGCAGGTCTTCGGCATCTTCCTCCAAGGGCAGGGATTGCTCGTCTGACGGTACGTTGCCCTGCTGCATGCGTTCGACGCTGATGGCGATGTGGATGATCTGGCCGATATAAGCCGAGTCGGTAAACTGGCGGAGCTTGGGTTCGTTCATCTCGCCGAGCAGGGCGTCGATGCGCTGGATCGTGCGGCTGTTCAGCAGGCGGTAAATGCCGTTGTCCGTTACGTTCATGACGGCTTTAGCCAGGGCGGCATGGGGGTCGGTAATTTTTTTTAATTTGTCTACAGGAGCCGTCTCGCTGATGAAGCGCCGCATGGCTTCGCGGTAATTTTGTTCCGTGCCGTTCAGGATGACGCCGAAACCGGGCTTTTTCAAGATGGATAAATTATTTTTCCGCAGCCAGGGGCCGAGGGCTTCTAAATCGGAAGCGGCTGTCGACTCGCTGACGCCCAGGAGCCGGCTGTAATGGTACAGCTTTTTCGGAGTCCGGTCCCGCAGCAGTTCGAACAATAGGTAGCGCCGCCGTTCCCTTTTATCGGACCAATCCGACCGGTCCGAGGCGTTCAAGTCGTCGGCCAGGCGCTGCCTTGCCTGCGGCGTGCCGGTCAGCAGGAGGCCCGCTCCTTTCTTGCGCTTCAGCGTCAGCTGGTACGGCGCGAGAATCGTCGAGATGTAATCCAACTCGCGCTGGACTGTGCGCTTGCTGATGGCCAGTTCGTCGGCGATTTGCTGTTCGTGCAGAAAATCCTGATGCCGCAGCAGGATAGATAAAATTTGTTGGATGCGCAGTGTGAATTCCGTAGTATCACCTCCTCTGCGTGACGGGAACTTCGTGGGATAACGCGGCCGGTTTTTATGACGGCGGGAGCTGGGCCGAGGCCAGTTCTTCTACGAGCGTCGCGTATTCGGGCGCCGCCATGAAGTTGGTAATCGTAATGAGACGGGCCTGGGGTGCGCTGGCTTTGGCCCGGGCTGCCAAATCCTGATGGCAGACGACGAGCTGCGCGTCTTTCGGCACTTCCGAGACGGACGCGTGGCTGACCTTGATGTCCGTCAGGCCGGCTTTTTTCAGCCGCTTCTGCAGGACGGCCGCGCCCATGGCGCTGGAACCCATGCCGGCGTCGCAGGCAAAGACGATGCTTTTGATTTCTTTCATGTTGACTGCCGGCGTTTCAGCGGCCGACGGCGTCGCCATGCCTTTAGATTGGGCTTTCATGTCATTCATCTTCTGCTGGGCTTCGGCGAGGGAGTCCGACGACTTGGCTCCGGACATGCGGATGATAGGCGAAGCGATGAGGAAGGACACGCCGGCGGCGATGAAGATGCCGATGATGACGGACAGCGTAGACCCTTTTGGAGCCATCGCCAGGTACGAAATGAGGCTGCCCGGAGAGGGCGGGCCGGACAAGCCGAGGTCGAGGAGCGAATAATAGAACAACGCCGATACGCTGCCGCCGATCGTAGCCAGCAGGATCATGGGATTCATGAGGACGTAGGGGAAGGAAATTTCATGGATGCCGCCTAAGGCGTGAATGATGAGCGCGCCGGGGGCGGAGTGCTTCGTCGTCTTATCCTTGGAGAACAGCCAGTAAGCGATGAGGACGCCTGCGCCGGGACCGGGGTTCGTTTCAATCATGTAGAAAATCGATTTGCCGGCCTGCGATACCTGTTCGGCTCCCAGGGGCGTGAAGATACCGTGATTAATGGCGTTGTTCAGGAACAACACCTTTGCCGGTTCGACGAAAAGGCCGATGAGGGGGAAGATGCCGTAGGTGACGAGAATCTGAACGCCCGCCGTCAGAAAGGTGAGCAGGATGCCCATGACCGGGCCGATGAGATAAAAGCCTATGATGGATAAGAGCATGCCTATGATGCCGACGGAGAAGTTGTTGACCAGCATTTCAAAGCCCGGCTTGATGCGGCCGTCTGCGGCGGCGTCGAACTTTTTGATGACCAGGCCGGCCAGGGGACCCATGACCATCGCGCCCATGAACATGGTGTACGATGTACCGCAGATGACGCCGACAGTCGCGATGACGCTGATGACGGCGCCGCGGTCGCCGTCGACGGCCTTGCCGCCCTGATAGGCGATGAGCAGGGGCAGGACGTAGGTCAGGAATGGGCCGACCATGGCAGCCAGCTTTTCATTCGGCAGCCAGCCTGAGGGAATAAACATAGCCGTAATAAGACCCCAGGCGATGAAGGCGCCGATGTTCGGCATGACCATACCGCTGAGGAAGCGGCCGAACGATTGAATCTTTGCTTTCATTTTTGTACCTCCTAAAGTGATTCAGTACGCACGCTGCATTCCGGACTGCTTGTGTTTCTGATAGCTTAAGTATATCGGCAGGCCGGGGCAAACGCAACAAATAGTAATGTAACTTTGTCACCCATGAAAATGACAATATCTGGAGAATGCATAGCCTTAAATCTTTTAACGTTCCGGTGATGGGCCGCGAAGAGGGCCCGTTGTGCCTATAAAAAAATTCATGTAGAATATGCCATATTGGCAACGCCTTTTCTAGAATAATGAAGTCGTATATGGTATAATGCAAAAAGACACAGCTATGTAAAATATAGGTAAACAGTACGTAATTAGTGCGTAAAAATGTGTTTGCAGACAAGGAGAACTGATTAGTATGGCATTCCATTTAAAGCCCAAAGAAGAAAAGTTTTTCGCATTATTAGACCAGCACGCGATGCTGAGTTATCAGGCAGCCGATCTGCTGAGGCAGGCCATGAACGACCAGATTCCTAAAGAGGAAGCGTTGGAACAAATCGATTCCCTGGCCGATGAAGCCGACGAGCTCGTATTGGAGACCATGAAGCGTCTGCAAAAAACGTTCATCACGCCGATGGACCGCGAAGACATTCAGCAGCTTATCGATGAATTGGATGCGGTCATCGACAATATCAGCGAAATCATGGACAAGATGTGCATGTACCAAATCGGACAGGCGACGGACGGAGCCAAGCAGATGACCGTCATCACGGCCAAAGCGATGAAAGAAATCTGCAAATCCATCGGTTACATGAAGGATTTAAAGAAAAACTACCTGAAGGTCGAAGCCCGCAGCCACAAGGTGCTGAAGCTGGAACAGGACTGCGACGATTTGTATCATAAGGAAATGGCTAAATTATTCTCGGAATGCAAAGATCCCATTGAAATCATCAAATGGAAGGAAGTTCTTCAATCTGTCGAAGATATTACCGACGAATGCGAAGATCTGGTTACTACGTTCAGAAAGGTCGTCTTAAAGTATGCCTGAGCATTGGTTAATATGGGCCATTGTGCTGCTGGCCGTGCTGTTTGATTACATCAACGGGTTTCACGATACGGCTAACGCCATTGCTACCAGCGTGTCGACGCGGGCCATTACGCCGCGCCATGCGATTATGATGGCCGCCGTGCTGAACTTTGCCGGCGCGATGGTCAGTACGGGCGTCGCCAAGACGATTGGCGGGGATTTGGTATTAAATCCGGCCCAGATTAGTTTGGAAGTCATCGTAGCCGCCTTGATCGGCTCTATTATTTGGAATATCGCGACGTGGTATTACCGCATACCCAGCAGCTCGTCCCACTCGCTTATCGGCGGCGTTATCGGCGCTGTATGCATCAGCGTAGGACCGGCGGCCTTGGATATGGGCGGCATTGAAAAGATCATCTTATCGCTGATCTTATCGCCGGTCATCGCCTTGGCGACGGGATATTTCGTCATGATCGGCATCCTTTGGATTGTCCGCAAGTATTCGCCTATCGCCTTAAACCGCCAGTTCCGCAAGATGCAGCTCGTGTCGGCTAGTCTCATGGCCTTTTCGCACGGCTCCAACGACGCCCAGAAAGCGATGGGCATCATCGCCCTGGCCCTGCTGAGCGGCGGATACATCGATACGATGGAAATTCCCACGTGGGTAAAGCTGGCCTGCGCCACGTCCATGGCCTTGGGTACGTCTGCCGGCGGGTGGCGTATCATTTCTACGATGGGAACGAAGATCTTCAAGATGGAATCCATCAACGGCTTTGCCGCCGATCTGAATTCGTCCCTGGTTATTTTTTCTGCGACGTTCCTGCACTTGCCGGTCAGTACGACTCACGTCGTATCGGGCTCTATCATGGGTGTCGGTTCGGCAGAACGGGTTCGCGCAGTTCACTGGGGCGTGGCCCGTAGCATGGTCATCGCCTGGTGCGTTACTATCCCGATCAGCGCCGCTTTGTCGGCAGTTATCTTTTTGATTATCGACGCCTTATAAGCACGATGTAATACAGGTCTTGGTGATGAATGGCAGGCATTCGTCATCAGGACCTTTTCTTTTTTTTTATTTCAAACTACACTTTTTTAGTGACTTATTGTATAATAGACACATGCAAGGAGGGATTAGAGTAATGAGATTAAATCAAGCGACTGATTATGCTTTCCGCATGGTCCTGTACCTGGCGTCGCTGCCGGAAGGCACGAAAATAACCGGCGCTGCCTTAGCAGAAAAACAAAATATCCCCGAGCGTTTTTTATTGAAAATCATGAGAAATTTGACGGCTGCCGGCATCATGAAATCGTACCGCGGCGTCGACGGGGGCTTTGCCCTGCAGCGCTCGCCGGAAGACATCACCTTGTTTGACGTCATCGAAGCCGTAGAGGGCCAGACGGAACTGCAGCGCTGTCTGCATGACATCAGCTCGTGCTCCCGCGGCTGCAGCGGCATGTGCTCTATTTACAACGCCTTTGCCGATATTCAGCGGGATCTGGTAACGAAATTGAAGGCCATTGATTTTGCTGAATTAGCCCGCCAGGAGTCGCAGCTTCAGGCAGCCTGCGGAGCTGCAGGCGACGGGCCGCTGAAAAAAGCGGTGTCGAACGAAATGTAATGGATATGAAAAAGCCGCAGCGGAGACAAGAGCTCCTGACTGCGGCTTTGTTTTTTGTACGGGCCTGCGACTTTATTTTGAAGTAAAAATAGTGTACAATGAATTTGCTTAACCATGATTAGTTTGTTGTCGTAATGGAGAAATAACATGAGCGTATCTATTCAGGGGTTTATCAGCAGCTTTCGCCTGCTTGACATATTGGATATTCTGCTTGTCGCCTTTGTGCTGTATAAGCTGTTCATTTTGATTCGCAACACACGGGCCGTGGCCTTGATCAAGGGGCTGCTGGTGCTCGGTGCCGTGACGGTCGTCAGCCGGGTCCTGGATCTGCACGTCATCAACTGGATGCTGCAGCAGGGCATGACGGTCATATTGGTTGCCTTGCCGGTCGTCTTTCAGCCAGAGCTGCGGCGCGCTCTGGAACAAATCGGGCGAGGCCGGTTTCTGCAGTCGGGCCATGTGCTGAACGCCAAGGAGCTGGAGCGGCTTATCGATGAAATCGTGGCGATTACGGACTCGATGTCCAAAACGCGGACCGGCGCGCTGATCGTCTTTGAACGGGAAGTCGGCTTGAACGACTACATCGACACGGGCGTTCCCATCGACGGCGTCGTGTCGCGGGAGCTGCTGGGAAACATCTTTATTCCCAATACGCCCCTTCACGACGGGGCCGTGATTATTCGGGAAAACCGCATCATGGCGGCAGGATGCCTGCTCCCGCTCACGGCGGACCGTTCCTTATCTACGGAGCTGGGGACGCGGCATCGCGCGGCTATCGGCCTCAGCGAGATGGCTGACGCCGTCGTCGTCGTCGTCAGTGAAGAAACGGGCTCTATTTCATATACGTACGGCGGTCATATTTACCGTCACTTGGACAGCAACGCCCTGCGCAACGTGCTGAAGACTTTCTTGAACAAGACGCCTCAGGGATTAGCCAATATTTTCAAGTGGAGGCCGTGATATGATGAATAAGCTTGACAAAAAATGGCAATTAAAGATTATCTGCCTGTTAATGGCGATCGTGCTGTGGTTCTTTATCATCAACGAACAGAATCCCATGAGCGAAGGCAGCTATACGGTGCCGATCGTCGTGGAAAACCTCGACTCGCAGTACATTACGTCGAACGTGCCGAAGACGGTCTACGTGCGCCTGTCCGGGCCGCGCAACACGATTATCAACGTAGGGCCGTCGGATATTAAGGCCTACATTGATTTGTCCGACGCCCAGGAAGGCGAAATGAGCGCCCCCGTCCGCATAGAAATTCCGGCGGGGACGGAGCTGAAAAAGCAGAGCATGACCTCGGCCGATATTATGGTCGACGTATACACCGTGCGGGAATTGGCGCTGACGCCGCATTTGGTAGGGCAGACGAAGAACGATATTTTCGTCAGCAGCCTGAAGGTCGTTCCGGAAAAGGTCGTCATCAGCGGCGCCCGCCGTCTTGTCAAGCAAGTGGAACAGGCTGTCGTGGAAATTCCTATCGAAGACAGGATAGACGATTTTTCCATCATGGCGCCTATCCGGCTGGTGGCGGCGGACGGTTCCCGCGTCGAAGGGCTGGAAATGACGCCATGGCAGAGCAATATCCGCATATCCATCGGTCATAATGCCGTGACGAAAGACATTCCCGTTTACGTGACGACGGAAGGGGACGTGTCTTCGTCTGTATCGCTGAAAGAAATCAAAATCAATCCGGATACGGTTGCCGTAAAGGGAGACGCGAACATTCTCAAGAATTTATCCCGCATCGACTTGCCGCCTATCGATATTTCAGGCCTGAAGCAGGATAAGAAATGGAAGATTATCGTATCGCCTGTAAACGGCGTCATCTTCGAGCCCGATACGATCGAAGTTGCCGTAGACGTGGAATAGTAAAGGAGCGAATTGCGTGCTAAGGGTAATGAATATTCGCATCGGCGTGCCTATGAAGAAAACTATAGAAGCGCTGGTAGCCAAAAAGCTTCGCTGCAGCCCGGCGGATATAGAGCATATCTGCGTCGTGCGGCGTTCTGTAGACGCGCGGCGGAAGCCGAATATTTATCTGGTATTTACAGTAGACGTCGCCTTTCATGACGAAGAAAAGATCTGGCGGCGCTGCCGGGACGCTAAGGATGTCCGTCAGATTGCGGAAACTGCATATGTTCCGCCGCAACCCGGCGACGTCGTGCTGCGGCATCGTCCCGTCGTCGTAGGGACGGGGCCGTCGGGATTAGCCGCGGCGCTGGCCTTGGCTCGCGGCGGATATAAGCCGATCGTATTCGAACGAGGCTGCGACGTGGATACGCGGACGGCCCATGTGGAAGAATTCTGGAACGGCGGAACGTTCCGGCCCGAGTCGAACGTGCAGTTCGGCGAAGGCGGAGCCGGTACGTTTTCTGACGGAAAATTGACGACGCGGGTAAATCATCCGCTCCTGCGCCATATTCTACAGACTCTGGTTGATGCAGGGGCGCCGCCGGAAATTTTATATGCCTATAATCCCCACGTAGGGACGGATATTTTGCGGAACGTTGTAAAAAATATGCGTCATATGATAGAATTGGCAGGTGGAACGGTTTGTTTTCAGAGCCGCGTGACTTCCATACGGCGGGATGAACGGGGAAGGATATGCGCCGTCACCGTCAACGGCGAGGAGGAATATGAGACGGACGTCGTCGTCTTAGGCATTGGGCACAGCGCCCGGGATACGTATTACATGCTTTACGACGAAGGCGTCGTCCTGGAAAAGAAACCCTTTGCCGTCGGCGTGCGCATCGAGCATGACCAGCAGGTCATCGATCGCGGGCAATACGGCTGCGACGCAGCGGAATTGGGACTGGACCCGGCTGATTACGCCTTGGTATACCATAGCCCGGAAGGCCGGTCGTGCTATTCCTTCTGCATGTGTCCCGGCGGAGCCGTCGTGGCGGCAGCGTCAGAAGAAGGGCGGGTCGTGACGAACGGCATGAGCCTGTATCGGCGCGACAGCGGCGTGGCCAACAGCGCCTTAGTCGTCAACGTGACGACAGGCGACGTCGGCAGCGGGCCCCTGGCCGGCATCGAGTTTCAGCGGCGGTATGAGGAGCTGGCGTATAAGGCCGGAGGCAGTAATTACCACGCGCCGGCTCAGACCGTAGGAAGCTTTCTCAAGGGTTCCTCTCCGGCAGAAGGGGCGGTGCATACGTACCGGCCCGGCGTGACCTGGACGGATTTGCATGGCGTGCTGCCGGACTTCGTGACCAGTACGCTGGAACAGGCCTTACCGTACTTCGGCCGCAAGATTCGCGGCTTTGACGACGACGGCGTCGTCATGACCGGTGTGGAAACGAGAACCAGTGCGCCCGTGCGCATCGTGCGCGGCGACGACCGCATGGCCGTTGATGCGGCGGGATTGTATCCCGTGGGGGAAGGCGCAGGGTATGCCGGCGGCATTATGAGCGCTTTTCTCGATGGATTGGAAACGGCAAATGAAATCATTCGTAAATATCAACCTTTGGAGGTAGTTGTAAATGGCTAGATTGTTTGGTACTGATGGTGTGCGGGGCATTGCTAACGATTCCCTGACGCCGGAATTGGCATATCATTTAGGCAGGGCCGCCGCGTATATTTTTGGACAAAATAAGGAACACCCGACATTTCTTATCGGCCGCGACACGCGCCGTTCCGGCACCATGCTGGCCAGCATTTTAGCAGCGGGCATCGCGTCTGCCGGCGGCGAATGCTATATGGCCGGCGTGATTCCGACTCCGGCCGTCGCCTATTTGACGAGAACGCATCACATGGATGCCGGCGTTGTCATTTCGGCGTCCCACAATCCCTTTGAATACAACGGCATTAAGTTCTTCGACGGGTACGGATACAAACTTCCTGATGAAATGGAAGACCGGATTGAAGAATACATGCTCCGCGACGAACGAGCCGGTCTGCAGAGCCGGCCTGTAGGCGCCGGCATCGGCACGATTTCCTTGTGGACGGACTTGCAGCAGGAATATGCCGATTTCGTATGCAAGTCGACAAATGTAGATTTATCGAGGTTAAAGGTCGTGTACGACGGTGCCAATGGCGCGGCCTATTCTATCGGGCCGGAAATCCTGAAGCGCCTGGGAGCCGAAGTCATTGCTATCCATACGGAGCCAAACGGCGTGAATATCAATGATAACTGCGGTTCCACCCATTTGGAAGATTTGAAAGAAACGGTGCTGCGCTGCGGCGCCGATATCGGCATTGCCAATGACGGCGATGCAGACCGCTGTCTGGCCGTCGATGAAAAGGGACAGGATATGGACGGCGACCAGATCATGCTGCTCTGCGCGCTGAAACTGAAAGAAGAAGGCCGCTTGAAGCAGGATACGGTCGTAGGAACCGTAATGAGCAACATCGGCTTCCACAAGGCCTTGAAAGACCTGGGCTGCCGTACGGAAACGACGGCTGTCGGCGACCGGTATGTCCTGGAAAAAATGCGTAAGGACGGTTATTCCTTAGGCGGCGAACAGTCAGGCCATATTATTTTCCTCGACTATAATACGACGGGCGACGGACTGCTGACGGCGGTGCAGCTCCTCAGCATCATGAAGCAGCAGAACAAGCCGCTGTCGGAATTAGCGGCCCTCATGACCCGTTATCCTCAGATTTTGAAAAATGTGACTGTGCAGACAAAATCGGGATGGGAAGAAAATAATCTCATCATGGCGGCTATTTCAGCGGGAGAAGCAGAATTGGGCGACGAAGGCCGCATCCTGGTCCGTCCGTCCGGCACAGAACCGCTGATCCGGGTTATGGCGGAAGGCCCTGATTTAGAGCAGCTCCAGCGCATCGTCGACGATATTGCCGTCGTCGTAGAGCACGAAATGGGTCCGTCCAAGTAGGTATTGACCTAGGTGATAAAATATATTAGAATGTGGGAATGAAGTGATGAAGTTCGCTTCATTCCTGTTTTTTTACAGGCGTTTGGAAATCCTTCGTAAAATGGATAGCGCTAGTGCCCGCCGGCAGCGACGGGCGGACGAGGAAGAGGAGTATCGAACATGTCAGCGGATGCCTCTCGGCAGCTTCAGTCGTTACATGACGGAAAAACATTACGGCAACGGAATGGACAATGTCGTCGTGGGAAGCAAATACACACACTAGGAGGTTATATGTATGTGCGGTATTGTAGGGTATATTGGAGGAAGAGAAGCAGCTGATTTTTTGATGGACGGCTTGACGAAGCTGGAATACAGAGGCTATGATTCTGCCGGCATCGCCGTGTATCATGACGGCGCTATTGCCGTGCGCAAGAAGAAGGGACGTCTTGTGAATCTGGCCGAAGAAGTAAAGGTTCACCCTGTTGTCGGAACGATCGGCATTGGCCATACGCGCTGGGCTACGCACGGCGGGCCGTCGGATCTCAATGCCCATCCGCATACGGATGAAGCCGGAAATTTCGCTATCGTCCATAACGGCATTATCGAAAACTACATGGAGCTGAAGGAAGAGCTGCTGGAAAAAGGCTATCGCTTTAAGTCGGAAACGGACTCGGAAGTCGTGGCCCATTTGTGCGCCGACATGTATGACGGCGATTTTACGCGGACGGTACAGCGCGTGCTGGCCCGGCTGCGCGGCTCTTATTCCCTTGTGTTCATGAGCCGTTTTGAACCGGATAAGATTATTTGCAGCAAAAAAGACAATCCCCTTATCATCGGCCTCGGCGAAGGCGAAAACTATATTGCCTCGGATATTCCGGCTATTTTGAGTTATACGCGCAAGACCTATATCATGAACGACGGCGAAATTGCCATTGTGAAGAAGGACAACGTATGGGTTACTGATTTGGAAGGAAATCCCATTTCTAAAAAAGTCTTTGAAGTCAACTGGGATGCAGAAGCAGCCGAAAAAGGCGGCTATGAACATTTCATGCTCAAGGAAATTTACGAACAGCCAAAAGCAATTAAGGATACGATGGGAAGCCGCGTTTCTGAAGACGGCTCGCACGTGCAGTTTGAAGAATTAAACTGGACGACAGAAGACGTTACGTCTATCGGCAAGATCATGATTACAGCCTGCGGTACGGCGTATCATGCCGGTTTGCTGGCAAAATACTTTATCGAAAAATTGGCCCGTATTCCCGTTGAAGTAGATATCGCTTCGGAATACCGATATAGAAATCCCCTGACGGACAGCAAGACGCTGTGCATCGTCATCAGCCAATCCGGCGAAACTATTGATACGCTAGCTGCGCTGAAAGAAGCGAAGCGCTTAGGTGCTCGTTCCTTGGCGATTACGAATGTCGTCGGCTCGTCTATTTCCCGTGAAGCCGATCAGGTAGCTTATACCTGGGCTGGTCCGGAAATTGCCGTTGCGTCGACCAAGGCCTATACGACGCAGCTCGTGACATTATTGCTGCTGGCTCTGTATATGGGACGTTTGAATGGAACGCTGACTGCCGACGAAGAGTCCCGCATTCTTCATGATTTGACGGCCGTTCCCGATTTGTGCCGTAAAATTTTTGAATGCGCTGACGAAATCAAGGCGATGTGCAGCTCCTTTGAAGGCAGAGAAGATGTTTTCTTTATCGGCCGGTCTATGGACTACGGCTTGGCTATGGAAGGCGCTTTAAAATTAAAGGAAATCTCCTATATTCACGCCGAATCGTACGCCGGCGGCGAATTGAAGCACGGCACGCTTTCCCTCATTGAAGAAGGTGTTCCCGTCATTGCTTTGGCTACGCAAAAAGACGTGGAAGAAAAAATGATCAGCAACATCAAGGAAGTTAAAGCCCGCGACGCCTATGTCATCGGCGTAGTGCAGGAAGGCGATACGGAAGTACGGAAGACTGTAGATACGTTGATTACTGTTCCGGCTTCGGATAATTTTGTCGTACCTATTATGGCGATTATTCCGCTGCAGCTGTTGTCCTACTATATTGCAGTCAGCCGGGGCAACGACGTCGACAAGCCGAGAAACTTGGCGAAGAGCGTTACCGTAGAATAAGTAATAAAGGCGAAGAAGGCAGAGAATTGCTCTCTGCTTTCTTTTTTTTGTAAAAAGGTATTGACAAGAGACTAAAAAGGGGATATACTAAATAAGCTGTTGCGGCAGGACGCCGCGGCAGGCCGGATACGCCGGCAGCTTGAAAAGAACTTCAAAAAAGTGCTTGACAAGCCCGAGCGAGTCTGGTAAGATATACAAGTCGTCGCGAGACGGCATGGCCTTTGAAAACTGAA
>USGG01000045.1 GCA_900554215.1 uncultured Megasphaera sp. | reverse complement strand
TGATACGACGCCTTATTGATTTCTACGGGAAATACTTCGGGATGGCGCAGGGCCCAGCAGGCTTTCGGGTCCAGATGGAGATCAAAATCCGGCTCGGCGTCGGTCAGGATTTCGTCGGCAGAAAACTGATAGTACCTCAGGAGCCAGTCGGCCTGATACAAGCGATGCTCCCGCAGCAGGGGAGGCTGGGTCAGGGCCGGCAGGTTCGGGCCGGTCATAGCCGGCACATAGGCGGAATAGTAAACCCGCTTCAATGCAACCTGCTTGTACAGCGCTTCGCTGAGCCGCAGAATCGTCCGGTCACTGTCCGGCGTCGCACCGATGATGAGCTGCGTCGTCTGTCCCGCCGGTACAAAAGCCGGCGCTTTTCTGCTCGTTTTTCGATTTTCTTTCCGCTCGGCAATGCCGCTGCGGATTTCCCGCATGGGAAGGAGGATGCTTTCCTTCGTCTTCTGCGGCGCCAGCAATTTTAAGCCTGCCGAAGAAGGCAGCTCGATATTGACGCTCATGCGGTCTACGTATTTTCCCAATTCGCGGATGAGGCGCGGATCCGTTCCCGGAATGCCTTTCATATGAATATATCCATTGAAGTTCTTTTCTTCCCGCAGAATTTTCGCCGTCCGAATCAGCAGCTCCGTCGTTTCGTCAGGCGAACGGTACACGCCGGAGCTGAGAAATAACCCTTCGATATAATTGCGCCGATAAAACTCGATAGTCAGCTCAGCAATTTCCTCAGGCGACAGCATGGCCCGCTCCGTTTCATGACTGCAGCGGTTTACGCAGTAGGCGCAGTCGTAGATGCAGTAATTCGTCATGAGAATTTTCAGCAGAGACACGCATCGCCCGTCGGCCGACCAGGTATGGCAGATGCCGCCGTACGCGCCGTTGCCGATTCCGCCGGCTTTATTTTCCCGCCGGCTGCCGCTGGATGAACACGACACGTCGTATTTTGCAGCGTCGCTTAAAATCGTCAGCTTTTTCTGCATAACGTCCCATTTCATAAGCATCCCTCCCTGTTTACGTTATATCATACCACAAGACAGGCGACATTTCAAACATATGTTCTTAATATGAAACCGGCGCGTCCGTTCTGTTGCGAAACGCGCCGGTTGGCGGCGATTATAAATGGAGCCCTTCTTTTAATTGGGCAAAAATCTTTTCCTCTTCTTCCGTCAGTGAACGACCTAAATCAATGTGCAGCTCTTCGCCCTTGTTTTTAGCCTTTTCCTGCTCATGAGGGTCGCCGCTCTTGACGCTGTTGTCTCGGATAATCACCGTATTCACCTCCTGCGCGTCTTTAGAAGAAAAGGGCTAAACCGTATATGATTTAGCCCTTTAACCTTATGCGTTCTTACTCCACAACGAAAGACGCAGCGTTTGCATCTGTCTTAAAGCAAGGATTTCGGTTCCGGATACGCTTTGATATCGTCGGCGACAGCTTTGGCAATTTCGTCGATGATGCTTTCCTGGTCGTCGCGGAGAGACGATTTCATGTCGAGGGTCGGTTCGAGAAGTTCGCAGTTCTTGAAGCGGTTCTGTACGTAGTCGACCATCGTGTTGTACGCGGCGGATGCCCAGCTGTGATTGCCGATAACGGCGATCTTGCGGTTCTGGAACATGAGGGTCTTCAAGTCGTGGAGGAAGTTTTCCATCGGCAGGAAGAGGTTCAGGTTGTACGTAGGAGCAGCCAGAACCAAGTGGCTGTATTCCCAGGCCTTCGCCGTAACGTAGGACGGGTGAATCTTGGCTACGTCGTACAGGCGGACGTCGCGGATACCGAGCATGCTCAGCTTATGAGCCAATACGCAGGCAGCCCGTTCGGTGTTGCCGTAAATGGACGAGAAAGCGATAACGACGCCCTTCTTTTCCGGTACGTATTTTGCCCAGTGGAGATATTTTTCAATGATGTACTGAATCGTTTCCGGAGTGCGGAATACGACGCCGTGAAGCGGGCAAATGACTTCGATAGGAATGCCGGCGGCTTTCTGCAGGACTTTTACGACCTGCGGGCCGAATTTGCCGACGATGTTGACATAATAGCGGCGGGCCGAATCGAGATAATTTTCTTCAAAGTCGACCTGGTCGGCGTATACGTTGCCTACAGTGCCGAACATACCGAAAGCGTCGGCGCTGAACAATACCTTGTCCGTAATGTCGTAGGACATGATGACTTCCGGCCAGTGAACCATCGGAGCTTTGACGAACTGGAGGACGTGCTTGCCCAGTTTGAGCTGGTCGCCTTCCTTGACTTCTACATAGCGGCTCGGCATGGGTTTGCGGAAGAACTGTTCGAACAGCTTAAAGGTCTGAGCCTGAGCGACAATTTTTGCTTCCGGATGCTTTTCCAGCAGAGCGACGGCGGAGCTGGCATGGTCCGGTTCCATATGCTGCAAAATGAAGTAATCCAATTTGCGGCCTTTGAGCAAATATTCTACATCTTCAATAAATTCGTCGCGGCAGCTCTTGTCCATCGCGTCGACAACGCAGGTCATTTCGTCGTCGATGAAATAGGAGTTATACGTAACGCCTTCGGGAATCGGGAAAATCCGTTCAAATATTTCAGTGCGGAAATCGTTGCACCCCATCCAGTAAATGCCATTTTTAATTTCTTCTACGCAATGCATAGCAGACATACCTCCTTATGTACATAGTAAACACACGTTTAAATCGCTGGTATAAAAATCTTGTTACATATGTATCATATCACGTTTTACACTAATAGAAAATATCTTTAAAGAAAAAATATTGATTATTTAGGTTTCTTTTCCGATTCTGATTTCCCAGCGTCCGATCCGCCCTTTCGTTCCTGCAGCGCGCCGCTGTCAGAAGAGGATTCTTCCTGCCGTTCGCGGTCTTCGCTCTTCACCCTTTCGTCGGACGGCGAATCCTTGTCTTTAGAAGACATAGCATCGGCTCGCCGCTGTTCCTCCGATACGCCGCGACGTTCCGTCTGGGAAACGGCCGGTTCGTCGCCGATGGAATTCGCTTCCGATACGAGCCGGTCTACGAGCTGCTGCAGCACGTCCTGATCGGCCTGAGACAGCTCTTTGCTGCTGAACAGCATTTCCTGCGCCTGTTCGGCCAGAGCCGATGCCTGGGACCGGGCTTCGCGCTGGCTGATACGGCCTGAATGATAGTTTCGGTTCAGCTCGCGGAGAGCGCTGGAAATTTCGGCAGTCTTCGTGCGGATGCGGGCGGCAGCCAATTCGCCGCTGCGCTGCTTCTGCGCATCGGCGTCGTGAATCTTCTTATCTTCTTCGCGGCTTTCCAGCAGCTCTTCCTGCTGCTGTTCCGATACGCGTTCCAACGACGCCGCCGTCACATGAGTACCAACGTAATACTCGTAGCCCATATAGGCCAGGATCGCAATGGGAAGACACAGCAGCATCATTTCAATCCTCCGCAGATGAGCCGCCTGCTTCCAGCTGATGACGTTGCGCCGGCGGTGCTCGATGACCAGAACAATGCCGATGATAAGGACAATCAGAAGCATCGCTATATAGATGAATAATTTATGCCAGACCGTCGCCTGCAGCTGTATTTGAAAGGGCTCCGACGCATTGAGGCTCCACATATACGTGCTGCCCTGCTCGTCGGCCGTCGTGCTGTTGCCCTCTACTTCCGTTCCCGACGGAAAGGATACAATGTATTCCAGGTCTGCGCCGTTTTCTTCCATCGGCATGCCCAGCCGCAGGTGCTCCAGGCTGTTTTCATCGAAGGTGTAATCAATGTAGTACGTCGAGCAAATCAGCCCGTCGTGGGTCTTATGAATAATGCGGTCGACAGAGCTTTTATTCGCCCCTTCTTTCGTCACGGTCTTCATAGCCCGGAAGCCCTCGCCGTTGCTGTTGTTGTAATCCATGATCGTATAATTCCGCTTCTGGAATTCGTCAGCGTCGCTGCGCAGGGCCTTCTGCCCTTCCGCCGTTTCCGACACCTTCAGCACGTCCTGCGTCTCGCTGCCGTCGTCATGAATAATAGTCTGAGCGCGAAAGCCCGTCAGCAATACGAATGAAAGGGCCAGTATCAGGGTAATGCCCAATTTCACATACGATTTCATAATAGCCTCTCCTTCTGTCCAAGCGGTTATTCTTCTGTCGGCGGCACCATGCCGGACTCTACGATGCTCGGCTTATTGAATACGGAAGCGGTCTTTTGTTTCTGCTCGGCTTCCTTCTTCGCCCGGGCTTCGGCCATCGCGGCGCCGTTACCGCACTCTTCCAAGGGAATGCCGTTGACGAACACGCCCTCGATAACGCCCTGGCCTTTTTTCATGCGGACGCTGGCAACGACGTTATCTTTCTCGCTGATATTGTAAATCCCGTCGGCCAGCTCCGGCGCAATGCGGTATCGGTCAAAGGCGACTTTAAACTGGACGACGCCTTCCTGGAACGATACGACGACGGCATCCATATAATCTCCGCCGATTCCCGGTTTTTCCGCCGACGCGCCTTCTACCTTCATCAGGCCGCTGGCGTCATGGGAAATATGGACGTATATTTTTTCCCCTTCTTCCGGAGCCGACCCGTCCATCCACGTAGTCGAATCTTCCGGGAATACGATGCGCACATAATCCGTGCCGAAGGACGATTCTTCCAGTCTCGGCAGGCACCGCCACTGGTACGGGATGCCGTCTACGCTGATATTATGCCAGCGCCATCCTATGTAAGACAATACTCCCAGCTGGATGAGAACGACGAGGAGGAAAACCATCCATTTATGCTTTCCGTCAGGAGAAAAGGTTCCTATTCCTTTCATTTCTTCGTGTCTCCTTCCTGCGACCACGGCGACCGCGAAAAATGTTTTTCCCGCTTAGCCGGTCCGGCCATCGACTGCCACGGCGAAGTGGTTATCCGTTCTGCCTGCCGCGGCTCGTCGGCTTTCTTCCGCGTGCGCCCTTCTTCCTTCATCGCCGGCAGGGCGATTGCGTCGGGACTGCGGAACACAGGCGGCACAAACTGCGACCGCGGCGCCTCCTTCGGCGTCACCGTTCCGGCCGGTCGATACCCTGCATCTGCCGGATCCGGCGTCATCTCTTCCAGCGGCGGAAGATGAATATCCTTCATCCATTCAGCCAGCGTATCGGCATCGGCTGCCGCGTCCTTCGTCTCCTGCGGAGACTCAAATACAGGCGCCGTTTCTCCTCCGTCGGATTTCTCCTCTCCTGCCTCCCGGCGCACCGTCGCCGCCTTATGTTTTACGCGGGAACGGCGGGCGGCCCGCAATTCTGCGTTTTTCCGACTGGACGCCGTGCGGCGGCGCTGGAAAAATACCAGTCCTAAAATCGCCATGACAACCAGGGGCACGACGGGCGAAAAGGTCGTAGCGAAGACAAAGACCAACATCAGGCAGGCCAGCATCACCGTACCGAAGCGCGTATGATTGACATGGCAGCCCTTGACGCCCTGCATGATTTCATAAAAGCCCAGGAAGATCATGTAGGCCGCCGAAATGATGAGCGGTACGGACGAATAGAGCCCGCTGCGCACAATCAGAGTTTCCCCTAATAAGATGAAGGGGATAAAGGAGTATATCACCGGCCCCCAAAGGCGCGTCTTGACGCCTCGGGCCAGCAAGGCGATGATCAGCAGAAACAGGAGAAACAAGATGGTCATCGTCGTCCAATGAAAGCCCTGAATATCGGCGACGCCGTACCAGGAGACGGGCATACAGGAAATAAGCAGCGACGCTGCCGCGGCAAAGCGCCCGAACCAGCGGAACGGAACGCCCGAGGACTTGCGGATATCGATAGAATATCCAGTCAGCATGATGACCGCAGCCAATGCCGACAGCAGCAAAAAGGGAATGTACGCCGCGTTGCGCGTAGCCAGTCCGAAGGCGGCGAACACTGTGACGGTGACGGTCCAGGAGAAAACAGATAAGCGTACCTCGTCCTTCTGCTGCACCAGCAGGCGGTACATCGGAAGCGGCAGGACGACGAAGAGCCAGAAAAAGGCCGCTCCTCCCGGCGCGTTGATATACCCGCCCAGAGCCGCCCAAACCAGCACGGCAAGGCAATACACCACGACGGCCCCCACAGCTCGCAGCAAGTAGGCCGCCGGCAAGCTCAGGACGGCGCAGCTGAAAATATAGGCCGGCGTATCCCAGCCCAGATAAAAGGTCTGTCCCGCCATGGCTATCGACACGAATACGGCCACGCACTGGGCCAAGGCGACGCCTTCTCCCAGCAGCGTCCCCTGACGATTTTGAAACAAGGCCAGGGCCACGCCGCTTTGCGAAAGGACCAGCAGGACGACAGCTAGGGCCATCCGCAGGGCGACGGAAATATGATACCACACGTAAGCGGCGCCCCAGATCAAGGCGACGCCGAGAATAGAACAGGTCACGATGGCTAAGGCCGTATACACCAGGGCCGGCCAGCCCGTAACGCCCTGTCTCCGGCAGGACTGCCGTATGTTTTGTTCTGCCTCCGCAGAAATCCAGCCTTTAGCGGCCCAATCGCTGATTTGCCGATTCAGCCACTCTGTATTATTTTTCCATATCATATATGCTGCCTCCCAGGCACGTAGTAGTCATAGTATCGCGCAGTCGTATTCCTGCGCATCATCAGTATATCACAAAATAGGCAAATCCCATACATGAAAAAAAGACTTTGTCCCGCCTTGCGAGGGACAAAGCCTTCTCTTATACCATTATTTTACAATCAGCACGGAGCATCCCGCACGAGTAACGACATAACTGCTGACAGACCCGAGGAACAGCCCTTTCAGCGGCCCTAAGCCCCGGCTTCCCATGACGATTAAATCGAAATCGCCGTCCTTCGCCGCTTCTACGATAGCCGGTCCCGGAGAACCGACAGCAAATACGCTTTTGACGGGAATCGACTCCGGTACGGTCTTCGCAATACCGTCGAGAAATACCTGGCCCTCTTTTTCCATATCCTGAGGCAGGTGCTCTTTTACGTATTCCGTCGCCGTGGAAATTTGGTCGAAATTTGCCAGCGGGGCGATATCATGAGCCACATAGGCCAACGTAATAGAAGCGCCGTAAGTCGTCGCGAGGTCAACGGCTTGTTCCAATGCCCGTTTAGCATTGTCAGAACCATCAATCGGAACGAGGATCGAGTTGTACTTTGTCATATGAATCCCTCCTGTCGATTAGGTCTAGCAGGTCTCTATATTAAATAACTTCTATATACGTTGAAAAATTCCTTCTTTTTTATCGTCTTTTGTCTTATGAAATTGCGGAATGCAAAATACCCTTGTATCCGCCCAGTTCCCCGCTTATTTGACAATCAATACGGGGCAAACGGAATGCGTGACGACGTAGCTGCTGACAGATCCCATGAACAGACCTTTCAAAGGCCCTAAGCCGCGGCTTCCCATGACGATGAGGTCGGCGTTGTACTTTTTAGCGACAGACAACACGGCCGGTCCCGGAGAGCCGACTTCAAAGACGCTCTTGACTTCGATATTCTGCGGAATGACCTTCGCATAGTCGTCGAGAATGCTCTTGCCTTCCTCTTCCATATCCAGAGCGACTTGTTCCGTCACGTATCCGCTGGCATTCGGAATTTGGTCGAAGTTAGAGATTACCGATACGATATTCGCCACATATACCAACGTAATCGTAGCTCCCAAGGCCGAAGCGATGACGACGGCATGTTCCAGCGCCCGCTTGGAGTTAACCGAGCCGTCCGTCGGAACGATGATGTTGTTATATTGTTTCATATGAATCCCTCCTGTCTTACCCTTTCTATATAGATAATTTCTCTATACGTCGCCAAAATCCTTCTTTTTCTTTACGAAAAAACAGATTTCTGCGTAAAAATCTACCTCGTCATGTCATTTCGTCATACAGTATCGGCAGGTATCGGAGCTCATTTCGATGTGTTATACGTTATACTCATCTTTTCTAAAAATTAGTACATTCATCCTCTAACTTATGTTATAATTATAAGTAATACATGGAAACGGCTTGTATTTCCAAAAGAAAGGCGGTTGTTACCGAAATGAAAACATTATTCCGTCCCTTATGCCTTGCGCTGCTGCTCTGCCTGACGTCTGTTCCGGCAGCGTTCGCCAGCGAAGGCGGCGCTCACGCCGTCGTCAGCGCCACCCTGCCGGCCTGGAGCATTATCCCCTTCGTCGGCATGCTCTTGTCCATCGCCATTTGCCCCCTCGTCAAGCCCCACTGGTGGGAAAAAAACATGCTTGCCGTGGCTATCGGCTGGTCGCTGGTCTTCCTCGTTCCCTTCGCCGCGGCATACGGAATGGGCGAAGCCCTGTTCCGGCTCCTTGAATCGGTATTGATCGATTACGTTCCCTTTATCGTCCTTCTCTTCGGCCTGTTCGTCGTCGCCGGCGGCATCGCCGTCAAGGGGACCTTAGCGGGCACGCCGAAGATCAACGCCCTGCTCCTGCTCATCGGCACCGTCCTGGCCAGCTGGGTCGGTACGACCGGCGCGGCCATGCTCATGATCCGGCCGGTCATCAAGGCCAACGCCTGGCGGCAGAAAAAGGTCCACGTCATCGTGTTCTTCATCTTCCTCGTTGCCAACATCGGCGGATGCCTGACGCCTCTCGGCGACCCGCCCCTGTTCATGGGCTTCCAGCGCGGCGTTCCCTTTACCTGGACCTTCCATCTCCTGCCTATTTTATTGTTTAATATGGTCATCCTGTTCCTCGTCTTTTTCTTCCTCGATTCCCATTTATACAAAAAGGAGCTGGCCGCCGGCCGCTCGCCTCAGGATAACCAGCCCGCTGAAAAAGAACCGATTCGCGTTGAAGGCGCGCACAATATCGTCTTCATCGCCCTGATCATCGTCGGTGTCGTCGCCAACGGCGTCCTTCCCAAGGAATTCGCCTTCTTCGCCAATGGAGCGGGCATTCCCGTATACGATGAAATCGTCTTCCCCTATGCGACGGTAGTCGAAATCATCCTCATCCTGCTGGCGGCGTACTTATCCCTCAAGACGACAAAGACGGAAACGCGTCAGCTCAACGAATTTACCTATGCGCCTATCGCCGAAGTGGCGAAGCTGTTCATCGGCATTTTCATCACCATGATTCCGGCCCTGATTTTCCTGAAAACTCACGGAGCTGAACTGGGCTTGTCCGAACCGTGGCAGATGTTCTGGGCGACGGGTGCGCTGTCGTCCTTCCTGGACAACACGCCGACGTACCTCGTCTTCCTCCAGACTGCAGGAGCCCTCGGCGCAACGCAGGGCATCGCTACCTCCGTCGGCACGGTATCCCAGCTCATGCTGGAAGCCATTTCAGCCGGCGCCGTATTCATGGGGGCTAACACGTATATCGGCAACGCACCGAACTTCATGGTCAAATCCATCGCCGAAGAAAACAAGATCAAAATGCCCAGCTTCTTTGGATATATGGGTTGGTCCTGTGCCATTCTTATTCCGACCTTTATCCTCGATATGATCATTTTCTTCTGGTAAATGCAGATGTACTCATACAAAAAGAGAATCTGTCCGTGCGGACAGATTCTCTTTTTTATATAGAATATGTTTCTCTGTTATCCCTTTACGCGCTCCATCAAATAGGCAAGCTGGCGTTTCATTTCCTCATTGTCCTTCTGTACCTGCTTATACATTTCATTCAATTCGCTGTATGCCGCACTGAGCTTTTCTCCATCAGCCTGCATGCGTGCATTCTCTGCCTTAAGAGCCGTAATTTCATCCTGCATGACATATGCCGAACTAATAGGGCCTGCTTTGTACCGTTCCGGAATCACCTTCTTTTCATCATGACTTCCGAATTTATAGGTAACGCCGATATTGGCCATCGTATGAGCAGAACCGATGGTCGCGCCGAAATGGAACATCAGATCTTCATTTTTGTAATGAGCAATCCCCAGAGCCACCGACTGCTTGCCTCGATAGGTACCGGCAGCAGCCATGATCTGTGTCGGTTCCAGCGGATCATACTGAATAGGCTTCAAGCCGGCTAATGCTGCCGATGCGGCACCTACATCGCCGATTTCATTGCGAAGATTGGATTCCATGCCATGAAGCTGCGACACGTTGACAGCATCGGTCGCATCTACGCCAGGGGCAACGTTTGTAATGCGATTCCCGCCGTTATTGAGCCCGTCTGCTGTCAGGGAAACAGCAGATACTCGCCCAGACTCCGAAGCACCGACAATAACAACACCCGTTTCAGCTACATGCGTCTCCGTCCCGTAAACAGGATTGCCGTCACTGTCCTGTAAAACAGTGCCGTCCTGACGCTTCAGCGGATTAGCCCGAACCGTCAGGCCGCCGTCATCAATGACGGCGGTACGAACGAAAGTGCCGTCCTGATCCGTTGCGGAAGAAGCAACGCCGCTCTGATTTATTTCCGTCTCATGCATATTGCCCTGATTGTCTTTGCCGCGGGCCGTAATCGTATCGCCTTGAATAGCTACCTCGTTTCCGCTGCCGTCAACGTGATAAATCTGATCCGAACCAAAGATACTCTTGCTGCCGCCACCAGGCCTATTTTCGTTATTTTGTGCAATGATGCGGTCACCATCAATATGCATCGTATGATTTCCCGATGCATCAGATGTATGAATCTGGTTGCCGCTTATAGTCGTCTTGCTGCCATTCTTATCGGAAATCATTTCCGAACCGAGTATTGTAGTCTGATCTTTTTCCTTGCCGACAGTCAGCGAACTATTGGCAGTAATTGTATCAGAAGTAATGCCTTTCAGCCCTGTAAGCGTGTCAGCCAGTTCGATATTCAGCGTATCGCTGCCATCAGACACAACGCCGATATTTCCCGAAGTCAGCGTACCGCTGGCCCCGCCTTTAATGGCCAGCGTCTCTCCAAGTTTGCGGGTAATAGGCGCACCGCTGTCACCTTTAAAGGTTAAAGGCTGCGTATTTACGGTGTTGGACAAATTGGTCGTCAATGCATTATACACGCTCTTTAAGTCACCGACATTTACAGCGTTAGTATCGACGGCCTTCGATAAATCATCAACTGCTTTTCCGTTCTCATCTGTCAGACCACTGGCAACATGCTGAATCTGGTTTCCACCATTATCCAAACCAGTTTCTGTCAGCGATACGGACTCATGGCCGGCAGCAGTAATTACAATGCCGCCGCTGTTTGTTTCGGTCTGGTTGCCTTCAGCATCCCGAATAATGCTTCCGTCTGCAGAAGCCGTGTACGAACCTCCTTTTCCGTCTTCAAGGGATATTCCGCCTGCAGTAAGAGCAGTTTTCTCAACAATTTCGCTGCCCTGCTCGTCTTTAGTCGTCCGCGATGCCTCCACTCCTGTACCGCTGAGAACGGTCTTCGTTCCATTTTCACCAGTCGTCGTTACCGATGTCAGCCCTTTCAGGTCTTTAGCCAGTTCTACAACGAGTTCTTTGGTCTCGCCCTGAACGCTGACATATGTATTTTCATCCGTGCGCTTGGCAGTATCATCCATACCGCCTCTCACCGCAATGACACTCCCCAGATCCTGCCGTACAGTACCGTTGTTGCCCTTCAGACCAAACCCGCCTGTTTCACCAGTTCCGGTTCCAGCTTTTGCAATATATTCAATAGCTGCTTTTACATCGCCGATGTTGGCGCCATTAGTCAGCATCGGTGCAACCGTCTTTTCGGAAGCCGAGTCAAAGAAAGCCTCCCACGGGGTACTATCTGTTCCCGCACCGCTCCGGCGACCGCTGCCTACCTGAGTCAGCGTCGGTACATCACCTTCTCCGCGGCCAGCTGCTTCTGTCAGGCGAATATTGACAGGGGTACCTTCTGTTGCTCCGGAAGCAGAGCCATCCTTTATGCTGTTTTTCGTATAGAAGGTATCGCCAATGCGTACGAGTACCTGTCCGTCTGCATCGACATATTCCATAGGCAAGCCAGTCACGTCGACATGAAACGAGTATATTCCCTCATTATCGTTAATCTCTGATACAGCCGTATTGACGCCGTCTACGACATTAACGGTTTGATTTAAGAAAACCTTTTTCTTATTATTACCGTTCGTATCCAATATAAAGCCATCATCAAGGGTGGCTACACGGTGAACCTTCAGCGCACTGTCTGTATATTGCAGGCGATCCATATACGGCTTGTCTTCATATATTCCAGTATTGTTATCCAGCGCACCATCTCCGCGGCTAACCAAAATATCGGCCTTGGGAACTTCTCCACCATTGCCGCTGCCTTGGAGAATAATATGCCCGGCGCCGTCCTCGTCTTTATTCAATACAGCGGCCGGACCGTCTTTACCGCCTCCGGCAATAGCTATGGACTCTGTTGTTTCCAATCCTTGTTCAGTCAACTTCGTATGGACTGTCGTCGTCGGATTGTCTCCCTGCGTTTCTGTCCGGATTACAACGCCATTTCCGTCAAGAATCGTCGTCTGACGCACAGACTGTCCGTCACTGCCAGATACGTCCTGGCTAGCCGACAGAGATGTTAAATCCTTCAGATTTTTAGCCATTTCCACGACCAAAACGTTTTTTCCCTGACGTTCCTGAACGCTGACATAGGTATTCACATCTGTACGTTCTTCACTGTCCGTCATACCGCCCTGAACAGCTATCGTATTTCCCAAATCCTGCATTACCGCCTTACTCCAGTCATTGCCGGTCAAGCCGAATCCTCCGCCAGCGCTGCCTGTCGTCAGCGAAGCAACAGCATTCTTCAAATCGCCTACATTGACGGCATTATTCCAAACGGGGTTATCGTCTGTCACTTCAGACAGCAATACAGAACTGCCGTCTTTCGCCATAAGTCCGCTGCCCAGATTTTCAAGCTGCAGCGGATTCGTCCTGCTCCCGTCAGCACCGACTAAGGAAATGGCAGCTCGTATCTGATTCGGTGAGATAGCGTCAGCACCCGGCTTCGGAGAGCCGTTTTCGATATCATCCTCCCGGTAATAGACATCGCCTATCTTCGTCAGTATGCTACCCTTGTTGTCCGAAAATACCAGCGGCAGACCAGTTACATTAATTTGGAACGTATGAATTCCGCCCTTTGACGCAATAGGAGAAACCTTTGCATTGATTCCGTCTTTCAGCTGAACCGTATCATTCAGCTTGACAGAAACCGGACTATTTCCATTGGCCTGCAAGAACCATCCATCATCAAGCGTCGCCACTTGATGCGTCTTGCTGGCACTATCCGTATATTGAATCCGATCCATATACGATAGAGAGCTTTCACTGCTAGATCCTGTTCCTGTATCCTTTGCAGAGTCTACGCCAGGCATCCCCTGCACGACAATCATATCCGCTTTAGGAGTGGTATTGTCCCCTGTGCTGCCGCCTGTCATGACGACATGTCCATTCGTTTCCACGCCAGATCCATTTACGACAGTTGTCCGTGTCGTACCGTCGTCTGACGTTTCCGTCGTCGTAATAGAATGAAGCCCCTTCAAATCAGAAGCCATTTTTATCGTCAGCGTTTCTTTGCCGTCAGATACAACGCCGATATTGCCGTTTGTTACCATAGCAGCCAATTCTTTCGCTTTTCCGGCTGCATCGGTTTTCGACAGCTCTATATCGCCTACTATATTGATATTTTGGCTCAACTTTCTAGAGAAGGTATTCGCTCCGTTCTCTGATTCGTCAGCAGTTCCGGCATTGCCAGAGAAAAACAGAGGCGTGTCTGACATTTTTTTCAAGTCGCCGACTGTCGCCGCATAATGGCTTTTTTCAGCAGGAGAGTCATTCAGCGCCGCAATAAACGTATTGGTACCGAGGCCTATATCCCCCAATTCCGTGTTCTCCTTGACGCCGTTTCCCGTCACCGTCGTCTCAAACAGGCTTTCTATGCCGTTCAGCAGCGTCGGAGTATGGTTATTCGGATCAATAAGCACATTTTCTAACACAGCTTTATTCGGATTCGAAACAGGAACAACTGCCGCTTCAGAAACAGCTGCTTCATCAGGAGCCGCTACAGGGCGTGCATTAGCAGCAGGCTTGCCGTTGACCATATCGGATGTATTATACCAGTTCTGATCGCTTTCATAAAAGGTTTTTCCATCCTTTCCCAAATCGCTGTTGTTGTACCATTTGCCATTGACATAAGCCTTATCCTGAATATCAGCTTTCGCATACCATTTCCCGTCAGCTTGCCTTTCATTGACAGCGGCATCGGCTTTTGCATACCACTTGTTTTCTTCGGGAATATACGTTTTATCCTCTAACTCAGCTGTTTCATACCAGTAGTTATCCTCGGCTTTGACAACGGTATTGCCGTTTCGGGCCTGTGTATCCATAAACTGATCTACATGTACTTCATATACCGTATGCCCGTCTGCCGTCGTTTTCGCATGAATTTCAGCCATCCCCGGACTATTGCTTATCATCTGCCATTGCCCGTCTTTGCCCCGATGCCAATCGGTATCGCCCCGGAGCTCTATGCGACGCATATTAATAAAATCAACGAGATTATATGCATGAGTCGGTGCCTCTTTTGTGCCGCCGATTCCATATGCTCCATCGTCAAACACAACTTTTCCGTCCTCTGTAATCGTCGTATTGGGTCCAATTTGATCGGCCACGCTGGTTGCCAAATTACCGACAACATGACCTAACGCATACAACTGACTGCCGTTAACGGCATCTGACGATGTAGGCGACAGTAGTCCCGGCGCGACATTCTGAATACGTCTCGTAGCGACAATCGGAATTTTCACGGTTTTATCGACAATCTGTCCCGTCTCAGGATCCGTCACCTTAATCGTTTTTTGATCGTACCCGGCAACTTCACCGCCGACACTGACTACTCCGACAACATTCCTGGCTCCGGCAAAATCGTGAGACACGCGAATGATTTCAATTTGTCCGTCTTTATTTCTCCGATACGTATACACCACTTCATTAGTATATGAAGTATCTATTCCTCTAGTCGTATTCCCTTCATCAGCAACAGGAGTATAAGCAATCGTGCCGTCAGCCTGTATGATGTTCTTTCCGTCAGCATTCAAAAGTGGCTGAGCCGGCGTAACATTTTCAGGGTTAAAGGACACATACGCAGCCTTATTTCCCAGGAAAACTGAATTCAGCGTTGTTTCCGTAATGTTATTCCCTAATGCCACGACGTCATGGAGCGGAACATCATACCGCTTTGCCGCCAAGATTCGGTATCGCGCCGATTCCTCTGCCGTTAACCGTCGTTCATCGGCAATAAAATTGTCGCCCAACAGCTTATCTCGAAGAACTTTAAATTCTGCCGCCGTCCCGATTGCCGTCACATTGGAAAGGGGCTGAACCTCTTGCTGATAAGCCATCCATAAATCCAAATTCTTTTTGGTAGCAGCAATAGCATCTTCATCGCGCTGCGCTCCGGATACGGCATTGGACTCGTCATACGCCTTCTGATACTTATCAATTTGCGCGGCTATTCCGTCTTTTCCGATAGCCTCAAAAACCTCCTGCTTGTAAGTGGTCCACACCTGCAGTTTTGCAGCATCATTTTCCTTTTGAGCCTCCGCAATATTGGAAGCAATTACGCCTCCATTATCCAGTGTAGCTTTGGCCGTTGTCAGGGCATGCGCAATATCATCATCAGCCAAAACTCCCAAGGGAATGCTGCGGTTAATCGCAATGGCATTCGAATTTCCAAGAGACAGAGAATTCCGCGCCATCACGGCAGATCCCACTCCGACAGATGCAGAATTTACAGCATGTACCGTTCCATTGGCGCCAATCGCAATAGAGTTATCATGATCGGCAATACTGAAGCCGCCAAGCGCAATCGTACTGTCGCCCGTCGCCTGTCCCCGATAGCCAATGGATATGGCGTTATTCATCGTCGCCCTGCCTTCCGTGCCGATATTGATAGAATCGGTACCGCTGGACATCCCTTCTGTCCCAAAATTCAAGGCGTTTTCTGCTGCAGCCTTCCCCATTGAACCTATATTGATTCCATTTTTGCCGTCTACCGTTCCATTGTAGCCAAAATTCAAGCCGTACGCTCCAGAAACAGACGAATAGTCTCCCAAAGAAATACCGTAATCTACCTCTACGCT
>USGG01000044.1 GCA_900554215.1 uncultured Megasphaera sp. | reverse complement strand
AAGACTCTACCACAGAAAGCTTTTCTTCGAAAGAGTATTCTTTCCGGGATCGAGAGCGTTTTAACCCGGCATCCCCCAATTTTTTGTAAGCAGCAACCCATTTTCTTAACTGGCAACTGCCCGGCATGCCATGTTTTTGTGAAATGGAAGCATAGCTTCCCTGATTGTCCAGGTATTCTGATACCAGTTGCTTCTTAAATTCGTAACTGTATTTCGCCATAAAAAAACTGACCTCCCATCGTTAGATTTTTGGTCTAACTTTTGGGGGTCAGTTCAGATTGCGATTGTATCTTTTTCAGTACTCATTTGTTTTCCAAATCCTTATATGCTTGGTAATTCCGCTGCATCATCAGTTCAGATGCCTTGCGGATTTTTTCTTTAATTTCCTGGCTGGTCTGGCTAGTAAGTATTTTCTTTTCTTGTTTAGTTTGTTGTACATTCATCATAATGCTCCTCGTTTTACTGTACTTTCACTGATTTCGAATAGTTTATTAAATTCAGAACGCTCCATTGAAACCTTCTTTTAGCACATTATAATGTCATATTACAATAAATTTGTACATAATGGAAGAGAATAATGAAGAAGATAACTTGCATATCATGGGTAATTAGCGGTTGATGTCGTGGTATCTTATAGATAAGAAACCTTGTGTATTATGCAAGAAAAAGAAGCGAGAATTTGGAAAAATAATGGTTGAAAGAGGAATATTTAAGAACAAAACGCTGACGCTGATGGCTGGTTCCATAGATTTTGTCATGGCGTTCCCCTAAGGGTATGGTATAATATCAAGTAATATAGGCCTAGTTGCGATAATGGTATGTGTATGGCGAAGGAACGGGGAGATGAGAGACATGAAAGCCTTATCGCTGCATCCGTATTATGCGACACTGATTGCTGCAGGAGAAAAGCATATTGAATATCGGTCATGGAGTACACCTTACAGAGGGCTGCTGTTAATTTGTGCTTCGCAATATAATGACGGGCCTCAATTTCCCAGAGGGTATGCCTTATGCATTGTCAATTTAGTACATATTACGGGCGGAAATCGAAAGTATGCGTGGCATTTTGATCCAGAGGTCGTGCCGATTGCTCCGTTTCCTGTAAAGGGAAAAATCCATTTATTTGACGTGCCGAATGAGAAAATCACGGTGTTGTATGAAACGGGGACAGACCATTTTATTGATTTTGATACGGCCTATTCTCTTTGGATTGATGAGGGGATATGCCGTGATATGGAATAAAAGCTGGAAGGATAGTTTATATGAAACTGACAGTGGAACAACAGGATAGATACGCCCGCAATATGGCTTTGGCCGGTATCGGCGAAGCGGGGCAGCAGAAATTATGGGAAAGCAAGGTATTGCTCATCGGCGCCGGCGGGCTGGGATCGCCCATTGCCTTGTATTTGGCGGCGGCCGGCGTAGGGACGCTGGGGATTGTCGACGGCGACGTCGTCGATGTGTCTAATTTGCAGCGGCAGATTCTCCATTCAGAACAGGTTGTCGGTACGGAGAAGGCATTGTCAGCGCAGCGTCGGCTGCGGGAGCTGAACGGCGGCATTACGGTCGTGCCGTACTGCGAAG
Organism: uncultured Megasphaera sp.; assembly: GCA_900554215.1. Classification (GTDB taxonomy): domain Bacteria; phylum Bacillota; class Negativicutes; order Veillonellales; family Megasphaeraceae; genus Megasphaera. The sequence goes on along the minus strand of USGG01000044.1, from coordinate 14,846 downwards.
AGGTGACGCGGAGCAATATTGCCGATATTATCAACGATAAGGATTACGATTTCATCATCGACGGGACGGATAACTTCTCGGCTAAATTTCTCATCAACGACGCCTGCGTCCTGCTGCAGAAGCCCTTTTCCCACGCCGGCGTCGTGGCGTATCACGGGCAGGTCCTAACCTACGTGCCGGGCCGGGGGCCGTGCTATCGCTGCATCTTCGAGGAAGAGCCGGCTCCCGGCGACGTGCCGACGGCGAAAGACATCGGTATATTGGGCGCTGCGGCCGGCACGATCGGGACGATTCAGGCGACGGAAGCGATTAAATATATTACGGGCGTCGGCGAATTGCTGACGGGGACGCTCCTGACCTACGATGCCCTGACCATGACCTTCCGCAAGGTGCCCTTTTCGCAGAACCCGGACTGCGCCGTCTGTGGGGACCATCCGACGATTACGGCGCTGTAGCAGCGGGTTTTGCGAAGGAGATTGTATTTTCTTATGAATGCTATGAGAAAAAGCGGAAATTCTGCTGTTGGCAGACGCTGGGAAGACGCAAGGGCTGCGCTTTTTACTACGGAAGGCATGGCAGAACGCGATGGGAGAGTTGTCCTGACAGGGGAAGGAATCAGGGCCAGACGAGACGAAAATATGATGCAGGCCGCCGCGGACGAAGGGCGGGGAGTAAAGGGCTGTCAAAACTAGATTCCATTCTTGCGTCATCAGGTCAAATGTGCTATTCTATTAGGCAATGATTAGAGTACGCATCAAGGGAGAGCGTGGCGATGAAAAAAATCGTATCTTGGCTTGCCGGCCTGGCGATGACAGGGGCCGTCCTGATAGCAGGCATCGGGCTGTTTTGGTTTTTCGGCTCGACAAATTATTTGCTGACCGGCGTTCCTGTCCTGAATTATCATCAGGTAAACGACAAGTTTCAAACAGTGCTGACGATGACGCCGGCAGATTTTGAAGAACAGATGAAGTACCTTCACGACCACGATTATCATGCGGTTACGCAGGACCAGTTCGCCGCCTATATGAGCGGCGAAGGCAGCCTGCCCGACCGCCCGGTCATGATTACCTTTGACGACGGGTATGTCGACAACTATGAACATGCCTATCCCATCATGAAAAAATACGGCCTTACGGGGACGATTTTTCTCATCGTCGATTTGATGGATACGCCGGGATATCTGACGTGGGCCCAGGTACAGGAAATGGGGCGGAACGGCATGGAATTCGGCTCTCACACGATGAGCCACAAGCCCTTGACAAGCTTTGACCGCCAGGGCGTGCGGACGGAGCTGCGGGAATCCAAGGCGGCCATAGAATCTCATTTGCAGAAGCCCTGCAAGTATATCGCCTTTCCCGAAGGAGAATTTGACGATATGGTTATGGAAGAGACGCGGGCTGCCGGGTATGAGTATGGCTTTACTGTAGAAACGGGGCGGGATTTTCCCTGGGACGACCACTTCGATTTGGCCCGGGTTCCCTTTTTTGAAGGCCCTGACAGCTTCGGCCATTTCTATTTCCGGCTGAACTTCAGTACCCTGAGCTCGTGGCTGTGGCGCCTGCATAAGGGGTTGGAAGCAAGGGACGCAACCAGGCCGCTGGCGGTATTCGTTCCTGAGCCATAGAAGGAGGACGCAGAAGGCGCTATGACTGAAAAAGAAAAGATGCTCCGGCAGATGGTGTACGATGCCAATTATGACGAAGAACTGCTGGCAGAACGGATGAGGGCAAAGGACTTATGCTATGCCTTCAATCAGCTGCGTCCGTCGGCAGCGGCGGAGCAGGAACGCATCCTGCGGTCCTTATTGGGAAAGACGGGCTCTTCCTTTTCTATATTGCAGCCCTTTTGGTGCGACTACGGGTATAATATCGAAATCGGCGATCATTTTTTTGCCAATCACAACTGCGTGATCCTAGACGCCAATAAGGTCGTATTCGGCGACAATGTCTTTATCGCGCCGAACTGCGGCTTTTATACGGCCGGCCATCCCATCGACGCAGGGCAGCGGAATCAAGGGCTGGAATACGCCTATCCCATTACGGTAGGTCACGACGTGTGGATTGGGGCAGGCGTACAGGTCATGCCCGGCGTGACGATTGGCAGCAACGTCGTCATCGGCGGCGGCAGCGTCGTCGTCCGCGATATTCCCGACAATGTTGTCGCTGTCGGCAATCCCTGCCGGCCTATTCGTCCGATTACTGCAGCCGACGCTGCCTTGTATGGCTCAAGAGGCATCTGACAAGTATATTATGGGTATGTAAAAAACACCTGATATGGGTCCGTTGAGACGATGTCAGGTGTTTTTGCGTATCACTATGAATCTTTTTATAAACTTTAGAAATATTTAATGAATATAGAGTATAATATATGATGAAAACGTATCGATGAATGGGGAGGGATGGTCTTGCTGAAGATACGGGATATTTCGCTGCGGAAACGGATGATGCTGACGAATTTCCTCATGGTATTCATTCCCGTCGTGTGGCTGACGATTTTAGGGGGAGTTATCTTTGCCGGGCTGCAGTTTACCGGCACGGTGCGGCAGAGCGAGCTGGCCCTGCTGTGGCCGGAAAAGGGGTCGTCCATGTCGATTTCCTATGCGGTGAGTTCCCTGCGCATGAAGGTAGAAAACGAGGATTCGCTGAAGCTGGAAGACGTGTTTGAAGAATGCCTGATTTTGGAAAAGCACGGCATACAGACCGTCATCGTCGCCGACGGCCGCCTGCTGTATATCACCGACGGAGCTAATGAAAACGATATACGGCATTTAGTCCAAATGCAGTGCGGAGACGCTGCCTCGGCCATGTCGTGGAATAACGAGGACTTTGCCTTTATTTATTCTTCGCCTCGTCGCGACACGGTAATATGGGCGGCCGGGCACATGCCCTTTGTCACGTCGTACAATGCCGACGACGCCTTGGAGGATGTGCTGGAAATCGTGTTGTTTGCTGTCCTCATCCTTTCCATCATCGTCATCATCTGGCTGGGACTGTACCTGTCGCGCCTCCTGTCGCGGCAGATTATTGAGCCGCTGGCAGAACTGCGGAGGGCAGCGGCGGAAATTCAAAAAGGGAACCTCGAATATCCCCTCGTCGTGCCGGCGCAGGATGAATTGGGCCAGGCGTGCCGCGATTTTGACGACATGCGCAAGGAGCTGCGGAAGGTGCGGGAAGAGCGGCAAAAGTATGAGCAGAACCGCAAGGAACTTATCGCCGGTATTTCGCATGATTTGGCGACGCCTCTTACGCTGCTGAAGGGCTATGCCAGCGGTATTCGCGAGGGCATTGCCAGGACGCCGGAAAAGCAGCGCCAATATGTCGATAAAATTTACGACACGGCCTGCGCTATGGAGCGGCTCGTAGACAGCCTGTTCCTGTTTTCCAAGCTGGATTTGGGACGCATTCCCTTTTCGCTGGAAGTCGTACCGATATACCGGTATTTTGAAGACGTCATCGGCGAGACAGCTATGACGCTGGCCGAGCAGGGCGTGACGCTGACGCTCCAGGGACATAAGAGCGCGGCGGTCGTCGCTATAGACCGGAACCAATTTCGGCGAGTCGTGGAAAACCTGCTGACGAACTGCGTAAAATATAAGACGACGCCCAAGGCCGACGTAGAAATCGTCATTGCCGAGGACGGCGAGTCCGTCGTCGTTTCCTTTGTCGACCACGGCGCCGGCGTGCCTGCCGAAAGCTTGCCGAAATTGTTCGACAGCTTTTATCGGACCGATGCGGCCCGTACGGACGTAAAGAAGGGCAGCGGTCTGGGATTGGCGATTGCCAAGCAGATTATCGAATCGCTGCACGGTTCGATTTGGGCGGAGGAAACGAAGGGCGGCGGCCTGACGATTTCCATGCGGCTGCCCTTTGCAAAGGAGGAATAGCATTGAAGCGCATTTTGATCATTGAAGACAATAAGGAAATTACGGAATTAGAGCGGGATTACTTGGAAGCGAACGATTTTGAAGTCGATATTGCCGAAGACGGGGTAACCGGCTTGGAAAAAGCGTTAGCTGATGAATACAATCTAATTTTATTGGATATTATGCTGCCGCGCATGGACGGCTTTCAGGTCTGCCGGGAAATACGGGCGCAGAAAGACGTTCCCATTCTCATGGTATCGGCCAAGCGGGAAGATATCGACAAGATCCGTGGCCTGGGACTAGGAGCCGACGACTATATCAGCAAGCCCTTCAGCCCCAGCGAGCTGGTGGCCCGGGTCAAGGCTCATATCAGCCGCTATGAACGGCTGACGAGCCGCGCCAGCGCCGCACCGAAGGACGAGGATGTCCTCAAGGTCGGCGAGCTGGAAATCCATTTAAAAAAGCACCGTGTTTTTTCCCAGGGCAAGGAAGCATTTTTGACCAACCGGGAATTCGAGCTGCTGGCCTTTTTAGCTAAGCATCCGGGCATCGTATTCAGCCGCGAGCGGATTTTTGACCGGGTTTGGGGCTTGGACGCCGCCGGCGATACGGCGACGGTTATGGTTCATATCAACCGCATCCGTGAAAAGATAGAGCCTGATCCGACGCAGCCCATCTATATTGAAACCGTATGGGGCGCGGGATACCGCTTTGCCGAAGGATAGGAGCTACTGCACGGGCTTTTTGACATACGACGTGCCGCCTGTTTCTTCAATGAGGCCGTACAGCTGCAGCTTCAGCAGCAGGGGACTCAGCTGAGACGGCGGCAGCTTCGTTTTGACGACCAGCTCGTCCTGAGTCATGGGTTGGTCGCAGGGCAGAGCCTCCAACAGGGCTTCTTCCAGCAGCGTGAGGGAGAATGGCAGAGCGGCCTGTTCTCTTTCCTCTGCGTCCCAGCCATATTCGGACAGGATGTCTTCAATGCCCGTCAGGGCGATGGCTCCCTTGCGCAGGAGAGCGTTCGTCCCTCTGCTCATTTCCGAATAAATGCTGCCGGGGACGGCGAAGACGTCCCGCCCTTCTTCGAGGGCAAAATCGGCTGTAATGAGGGAACCGCTGCGCAGGGCCGCCTCGGTCACGACGACGCAGCGGCACAGGCCGGCGATGATGCGGTTACGGGATGGAAAATTGATAGCCAAAGGGCGGACTCCGAAAGCGTATTCGCTGACGACGGAGCCGCCTTTTTCTATGATGTCCGCAAATAAGGACTTGTTTTCCGGCGGATAGGCCGTGTCCAGGCCGTTGGCTACGACGGCGCAGGTAATCCCTTTGCCGGCTAAGGCTCCCCGGTGTGCTTTGGTATCGATGCCGCGGGCTCCGCCGCTGACGACGGCGATGCCGCTGCGGGCCATTTGCTCCGCCAGGGTCTGGGCGGCGTTCCTGCCGTACGGCGTGGCCTTGCGGGCGCCGACGATGGCTGCCGCTTTGGGAAACTGCGGCAGCGCTCCCTGATAGTATAGTACAGGAGGCGGATTATACGTTTCGCGGAGGAGCTGGGGATAGTCGTCTTCCCGCAAGGCGACGAGCTTCGTATGGTATCGGGAAAGCAGGCGGAGCTGCTCGTCCCAATCGTAGCGGGACCGAGCGTCCGTCAGCGCCGTACCGACGGCTTCTGGTATACCTGCGTCTTGCCAGTCGACGGCCGAAGCGTCCCAGGCAGCCGCGGCAGAGCCGAACCGGCCGATCAGGGAGCAGACGCGGCGGGAGCCCAGCCCGGGCAGGGAGGCGAGGGCCGCCGTATAGAGCCGTTCTTTTTCGATGTCCTGTATCGTCATGGCGTCACACCCTTTGCAATGTATTGCGGTAGCTTACCGCTTCGGCAATGTGTTCGCTTCGTATGTGTTCGTCCCCGTTTAGGTCGGCAATCGTCCGAGCCGCTTTGACGATGCGGTCGCAGCTGCGGGCGCTCAGCTTCATCGTGTCGAATACGGTTTGCAGCAGGTCCTGGGCGCCCCTTGAAAGACGGCACGTTTCTTTGATTTCCCGATGGCCCATGTGGGCGTTGCAGGACAGGCCGTACGATTGGAGCCGCCGTTCCTGCCTCTCTCTGGCGGCCAGGACGCGGCTGCGGATCGCTTCGGACGATTCCTGAGGTATCGTCGTAATCAGTTCCTTGTATTTGGGCCGGTCTACGGCGACGTGCAGGTCGATGCGGTCCAGGAGAGGGCCCGATATTTTGCGGACATACCGGCGGATTTCGCCGGTTGTGCAGGTGCAGGAATTCGATTCGGAGCTGCCGAAAAAGCCGCAGGGGCAGGGATTCATGGCGGCGATGAGGATGAAGCGGGCCGGATAGGACAGGGAGGCGTTGACCCGGGAGATGTGGACGACGAAATCCTCCAGGGGCTGGCGCAGCACTTCCAGTACGGACCGGGGAAACTCGGGCAGCTCGTCGAGAAACAGGACGCCGTTGTGGCTCAGGGTCACCTCGCCGGGCTTGGGAATCGTGCCGCCGCCGATGAGGCCCGCTGTGGAAATCGTATGGTGAGGACTGCGGAAGGGCCGCTGCGCCAGCATTTTCGACTGCTGAAACAGGCCGGCTACGCTGTATATCTTCGTCACCTCCAGCGATTCGCGCAGGCTCATGGGCGGCAGAATCGTAGGAATTCTCTTGGCCAGCATGGTCTTGCCGGAACCGGGCGGGCCGATGAGCAGGACGTTGTGGCCGCCGGCCGCGGCGATTTCTAGGGCACGCTTGGCCGTAAACTGTCCCTGGACCTCTGAAAAATCGACGCGGTAGTCCGGCCGGTCTGTAAATACGTCTCCGGCCGCGGCCGGAGAGAGGCGGACAAGACCCAGCAAATGGGAAATAATGTCTGACAGGGATTCGACGGCATAGACCGTCATGGCGCTGCACAGCAGCGCTTCGGCGGCGTTTTCCTTGCTGACGAAGCAGGTGTGAAAGCCTTCTTCGGCGCCCTGCAGCACCATAGACAGGATGCCTGCGACCGGGCGAATCGTCCCATCCAGGGCCAACTCGCCGATGAACAGGGTTTGGCGGCACAGCTCGGCCGGAATTTGGCCGCTCGATACCATGATGCCGGCGGCGATGGCCGCGTCGAGGCCGGCGCTGTCTTTTTTCAAATCGGCCGGCGCTAAATTTACCGTAATGCGCCGCATGGGGAATTCATAGCCGCTGTTTTTGATGGCCGAGCGGACCCGCTCCTTCGATTCTTTGACGGATGTCGCTGCCAGCCCTACGATTTCAAAAGCCGGAAGGCCGTTGGAAATGTCCGTTTCGACTGTTATGATATTGCCGTGAAGCCCGAATACGGTGGCTCCATACGTACGTGAAAACATGGGTGTCTCCTATGCCTGGCTCAAAAAGGCGTGGCGTATATGATGAATGTGAAATCCCCGCGGCGAAGAGATGACTTCGACGACGTCGAAGCGGCAGGGCATGTGCCAGCACTGGTGCCGCGTCATATAGGACAAGGCGACGAGGGACAGCTTTCGCTGCTTGCGGTTTTCTACGGCTTCGGCGGGCCTGCCGCACTGCTGCGACCGGCGCGTTTTTACTTCGGCGAAGACGAGGGTGTCTCCGTCTTGGGCGATAATGTCTATTTCTCCCAGGCGATTGCGGTAATTTTGGCTGAGGACTGTATAGCCCAGGGTATGGCAGAGGTACTTAACGGCGGCTTCTTCGCCGGCCTTTCCCAACGAGGCGTCTGACATGATATCCACTCCTTTGACGAGGTATCTATCGGCAGTATACGAAAGGAACATTAGAACAAATGGAGAATTACATGAAAATTAGATGAAAAAAACGCGAAAATCAGATTAGTTCATTAAATTTTCATTAAAATTCAGGCTGATGAATGAAACCGCTTTGCTGTAAAAAGGGGAAAGCAAAGATTAACACTATTTTTTTGCTTTCTTAAGCGATTGTTTAGATTTATTGGCTATACTGTATATGTAATCAGCAATGCATACGATTCGATACATTACGATAGATATATGAGGAGGAACATGACATGGAACAAAAGGAATATACGAGCTGGCTGAAACGGATATTTACGCCGCGCCGTCTGAAACTCGGCGCAGTCTTAGTGGTTGTCTGCGCTATGGTCGCAGGCGGCGGCGCGTGGTATTACCACCAGCAGAAGATAGAACGGAAGGCCCAGATCCAGCAGGCCCAGACGCGCATGGTAGAATATCAGGCGGCGCAGCGCAACGTGCAGCTCATCGGCGTCGACGACATAAAGGCGATTGCCGCTCAGGCTGTCGGCAAGGATGCAGCGGATTTGCGGTTCCGGGAAATTTCCCTGGAGAATAAATGGGACGACGGCGACTATCGGAACGCGCGCCGCGACCGCCGGCCGCGCGACGTAAGACCGGCTGCTGCGGCTCCGGCTCAGGGAAATGGACAAGGACAGGCTGTGCAGGCGGCGCCGGGGCAGCACGACGGCTGGACGAGACAAGAAGAGTTTTTCCTGCCTATTTATGAAATCGAGTGCGACGGCGACGGCTTGGGCTATGAATTGGAAATCAACGCGATTACGGGCGAAGTCTTGGAAAGCGAAGTTGAATCCTATTCTATTTTTGACGAATTGTAATAAAAACAAAAAAATCTATCGCTGCGGCGTCATGTCCGCGGCGATAGATTTTTTTTGCGAGTATGATATTTAAAAGAACCGTCCGATGAAGGGCATCTTTGCGGCGTCCTCTCTTGTTACGCCTCCGGTCAGGGCCATGAGACCGATGTAAATTGCCGAACCTAACAGGCAGGTCAGGAACAGGCTGAGGAACAGGCCGATGTGCAGATAGAGGAAATCGTAGACGAAATACATGATGACGCCCATAATCGCGGCAGAAACGACGTTTTTCACGATGATATTGGCGTGAATGATATAGCCCGTATGGCGGTAGATGAAAAACAGGTTCAGGGCGGCGGCGACGCCGATGTCGGCTACAGTCGCATAGGAGGCGCCGGTAATGCCGAAGGCCGGAATGGCGACTAAGAACCAGTTGCAGGCCACCTTGGCCACGCAGGCTACGGCCATGTTGATGACCGGGATCTTAGGCTTCTTTAAGCCCTGCAGGATGGCCGTCGTGATCTGGTGCAGGCCGAGGAAGCAAATGGCGATGGCGACGGCTCTCGTCGCGTCCGTCGCGGCCGGCGCGTTGTAAATAAAGGTGACGACGGGCTCGGCCATGACGTAGAGCATGACGCTGAAGGGAATCGTCACGAGGAAGGAGATGCGCATGGCGCTGGCCGTGCGTTCGTATATTTCGTCGAAATTTTTCAGCGTAAAGCTGTGGCTGATGGCCGGCACGAGACTCATGGCCATGGCCGCCGTCAAGATCGTCGCCAGGTTGATGAGAGGCACGGACATGCCCGTCAGATAGCCGAACAATTCCGTCGCCTGGGCCGTAGCGTATCCGGCAACTTCCAGACGGCGGGGAACGATGAGCAAATCCAGATTCGACACGACGGGAAGCATGATGCTCGATAAGGAAATAGGTACGGCCAGGACGACGAGGCGCTTTAAAATATGCCGGATGTCTTCCTTCGGATATACGGGGCCGTCTGAGGGCAGGGAGCGCTTCAGCTTATAATAGTAATAAATTAAGACGAGCCAGGCTGCCAGACCGCCGGCGCCGGCGCCCAGGCTGGCACCGCCTGCAGCGTAGTCGAGGCCGTAGGGAAGGAGCAAGGCTGCAAAGCCGAGCATGACGACGACGCGGACCAGCTGTTCTACGATTTGGGATAGAGCTGTCGGCGTCATTTGCTGCCAGCCCTGCAAATACCCGCGGTAGCCGGCGATGACCGTCGTGAAGAAGATGGCCGGCGCTAAGGCGATGAGCGAATAATAGGCCCGGCTTTCACGGATGATTTGTTCATCAATGAGGAACTCCGCGCCGAAGAACATGAGAATGCTGAGAAATAAAGCCGTCGTGCACAGCATGGACAAGGAAACGCGGAAGATGCGCTGCGCTCCGAGATAGTCCTGCTTCGCTGCCTTTTCCGCCGTAATAATGGAAATGGCGATAGGAAGGCCGGCGCTGGATACGTCCAGAGCCAGCAGATAGATAGGGAAGGCCATTTGGTAAATGCCGATGCCTTCGCCGCCGAGAATACGGGATAAGATAATCCAGTTGATGCTGCCGATAGCTTTGACGACAAAGCCGGAAAGCGTCAGAATCAAGGTTCCCGATACGAACTTATTTGCCATGATAACCCTCTTATTTCATAATTTTTACATGATGTAACAAACAATTAATTTTATCATATTTAACTTTCCGTTGCTAGAGATACGGGCCTATCCATGTAAATTTTCCGGCGATTATCTGTTCTCTCCTAGCCACGGCACTTCTTTTATGATATAGTAGCGTAGATAGTGGATACAGTAATAGTATACCATACACTGCTTAATGTGCTGCTATAATCAAAGCGGCGCGATTATTTCACGATATCTACGTATAGCACAGAGGTGAGCATATGCGCATAGTAGTTGTAGGCGCCGGCAAGCTGGGATACAGCATTGCCGAGCTGTTGTCAAACGAGCAGTTCGACGTCGTCGTCGTAGACCACGACGAGGAGCGGCTGGAAGTCGTCAAAAATACCTTAGACGTCCTGACCGTCCATGCCAACGGCGCCAGCCCGATTACGATGAACAATCCCGATATACAAGGCTCGGACGTCCTCGTCGCGGCGACAGCTATCGACGAGGTCAATATGGTGGCCTGCATTCTGGCCAAGAAGCACGGCATTACCTATACGGCGGCCCGCATTCGGGACATGCAGTTTTTATCGGAAGCAAAGGATTACTTAAAAGAAAATTTCGATATCGATTTGATGCTGAACCCGGAGCTGATTACGGCCCAGGAAATCAACCGCATCATCATGACGCCGGCGGCGCTGAACGTAGAAGATTTCGCCAACGGCAAGGTGCGCCTGTTTGAAACGAAGGTGCGCCGCCATTCGCCCTTGGTCAATATTCCCTTCAAGGATCTGGAAATTCCGCCGTCTATACTGGTCGGCATGATTTTCCGGGATCACCGCATGATCATCCCACACGGCGACGACCAGCTCCTGCCTCATGACAACGCCTACTTTATCGGCGATCCCAAGGCGATTGAGAAATTCAGCGTCAATTTCGTCCAGAGCGATACGAAGCGGGTAGAGCGGGCCATCATCATCGGCGCCGGCCGGACAGGGCGCTTTCTCGCCCCCATGCTGGACAAGCAGGGCGTGCAGGTCAAGATTTTCGATAAAAACAGGGAACGGTGCCTGCTGGCGGCGGAAAAAATGGACAACGGCATCGCTATCTGCGGCGACGGCACGGACCTGAACCTGCTGGAGCAGGAAGGCATTGCCGAAGCGGACGTCGTCGTATGCATTACGGACGACGACCGCCTGAACCTCATGCTGGCCCTGATTGCCAAGCATTTTGGCGCGAAGAAGACTATCGTCCGCGTATCGCGGGCTGAATATACGGACCTGATGGAAAAGGTCGGCGTCGACATCGTATTGTCTACGCGCCTCTTGTCGGCCAGCGAAGTATTGGCCTTCGTCCGCCGCGGCGGCGTCGTGTCCGTATCGCTGCTTGAAGGGGCCAAGGCCGAAGCCGTCGAAGTCATCGTCCAGGACGGCGCGCCCGTAGCGGGCAAGCGCCTCATGGACGTCCGGCTGCCCAGGGAATGCCTGGTATGCGCTTACGTGCGCGGCGAAGACGCCTTTATTCCAAACGGCCAGTCGGCGCTGCTGGCCGGTGACCGGGTTATCTTGTTCATCCAGACGACGCATTCCAAGGAAGTCATGAAATATTTCAAAGGCAGGGATTGAGATGCACATGTATTTGTTTTTCTTCCTCCTGGGAAGGATGGCAATCCTGAACTTTTTGATTCCCCTGCTGTGCGCCTTTTCCTGGGGAGAGCCGGCGTATTTGTATTTCGGTCCTTCTATGGCAGTCACGCTGGTCTTGGGCGGACTGATGATGGGCTTCGGCCGCCGGCACAGCAAGCAGCTGGGCGTTGCCGGCGGCGCCTGGTACATGGTTCTCGTGTGGATCATGCTGGGAGGCATCGGCATGCTGCCGTATTTATTTTCCGGTACCTTGTCTGTCGCCGACGCGTTTTTTGAAAGCATTTCGGCCTATACGACTGTCGGCCTGTCCTGCGCCGTCGGGCCGGCCAGTGATATGCCCCGTTCGCTGGTCTTGTGGCACGGCCTGATGGAATGGCTGGGCGGCTTGAACTTTATCCTGCTGATGGTGACGATTATTCCGCAGGTCAGCGGCTGCTTCGGCCTGACCTTGTCCGTTCATCAGAGCATCAGCTTCAGTCCCATGCTGGGGCGCATGGATATTGCGGCCCGCCAGGTAGGGAAGATATACGCGGCCATTACGGTCCTGTCCGTTCTGGCCTATTTGCTGGCTGGGCTATCCCTGTTTGACGCCTGCACGAGCGCCTTCCGCAGCATATCGACGAGCGGCGACGCGCCCTTTTCCTTTATGTCCGGCGGTAATCCGGCCGTGGAATGGGCCTGTGCCTTTTCCATGCTCCTGGCCTGCGGCAATTTCCTGCTGTATTGGAAAAGCTTTGAGCGGCGGGACCTCAGATCGGCCTTTCAGGATACGGAGCTCCGTGTGTTTTTAGGCATCTTGCTGGGGACGGCCCTTCTCGTGTCCTTCCACTTGTGGAAGATGGGCGTGTACGATGGGGCGGACAGCCTGCGGCTTGGATTTTTCCACGTCCTTTCCTTTTATAGTACGAGCGGTTTTATTACGGCCGACGTTTCGGCCTGGCCTGATTTCGATAAATTCATCTTATTGCTTATCGTCTTTGTCGGCGGCTGCATCGGATCGGCGACGGGCGGACTGCGGGTCATGCGGTTTATCGTGCTGTTTAAGATAGCCGCCCAGGAAATGCGCCATCTCCTGCATCCGCGCATGGTCATCAGCTTAAAGGTCAGCGGCGTTCCCGTCGATATGAAGATCATCAGCCGAGTTCTCAGCTATTTTTTCTTATTTATGGCTGTATTTTTCGTATCGACAATTATCATTTCCTTGTCCGGCATGACGCCCCTGCAGTCCATGGGCGTTGCGGCCGGCTGCCTGACCAGCGCCGGCGCGACGGCTCACTTGTTCGGCGTCGTTGAATTTTCCGCAGAGCCGGCCTGGCTGAAAGCATACTGCGCCTTTTTGATGATTCTGGGACGATTGGAAATCTTTTCCTTTCTCATCGTGCTGCAGACGGCGGCCCAGGCCTTTAAGCGCCGTTGGTAGGAGGCGTCGCGTCAAATGGATTTGAAAATAGTTTGGTATGTATTAGGCCGGCTGTCCTGGGCCTACGGCTGCGGCATGGTTCTTCCCCTGGGCGTGTCCCTGTGGTATAGTGAAAACAGCGTATTCGCCTTTGCCGTCGCCATCAGCGTTTGCCTGGCCTTGGGCAAGGGTCTGACGGCGTATGGAAGGGCTCCCGTCGGGGAGGTTACGAACCGCGAGGGCATTGCGATTACGGCCTTAGGATGGATTATGGTCATGTTTTTGGGCATGGTGCCCTATGCCGCCGGCGGTTATTTGTCCGTGCTGGACGGCGTATTCGAGTGCATTTCCGGCTTGTCCGGCACGGGGGCCACGGTCATTCCCGATTTGGAAATCATGCCGCAGGGCATTTTGCTGTGGCGTTCCCTGACCCATTGGTTCGGCGGCCTCGGCATCATCGTCATCTTTATCGCCTTATTTCCTCAGCTGGGGCGGGGGACGGTCCATATGTTCAACACTGAAAGCACGGGGCCGACGTCGGATCGGAACGTGCCGCGCGTAAAGGAAATGGCTAAAGCCCTGTTTTGCGTGTACGTAGTGTTTACGACGGCGGCTGCGCTGGCCTGCATGGCCTGCGGCATGTCGTTCCTCGTGGCGCTGAACCATGCCTGCTCGACGATTGCGACGGGCGGCTTTTCTCCTTATAACACCAGCGTGGCCTATTTCGACAGCCCGCTGATCGAAGGGGTGCTGGCCTTTTTCATGATGATTTCCAGTGCTAACTTCGGCATGTACGTGGCGGCGTGGAAGCGGGGACCCAAGGTAATCCTGCATGATACAGAATTTCGCACCTATGTCGGTCTCGTCGCCACAGCGACGGTGCTGATGGCGGCCAATTTAGCGTCGGCTCAGGGCTGGGCGTGGAACGAAGCGTTCCGCCAGTCCTTTTTCCAGGCGGCGTCCTTATCGTCGTCGACGGGGTTTATTTCCAGTGATTTCGATACATGGCCGGCCTTTTCCCAGTTTATCCTGGTCTTTCTCATCTTTGTCGGCGGCTGCGCCGGCTCGACGGCCGGCGGGCTGAAGGTGACGCGCCTCATGCTGCTGGTCAAGACGATTGTCCTGCGCATACGGCAAAAGATGCACCCGCACCTCGTCCTGCACGTCCGCTCCAATGGAGAGGATTTTTCCGAAGACGTACTGTACGGCGTAGCCCGGTTTTTCTTCGTATATGTCATGCTGGACATATTGTGGACCGTGCTGCTGGTCTTCGACGGCATTCCCATTTTTGACGCCCTGGGCGTAGCCATCACGACGATGGGCAGCTGCGGGCCGAGCTTCGGCCTGTTTGGGGCGACGTGTACCTATGCGGATATGCCTTCGTTCAGCAAGGCCGTCGTGTGCTTGTCCATGCTCATGGGGAGGCTGGAAATCTTTCCAGTCCTGGCATTGCTGATGCCGTCGTTTTGGAAGCGCCGCGTCTGGTAATCTTGCCGCTGCGCGTCCAATATAGAATTTCAACGAAAGGATGCCTATGGATTTACATGTCGTATGCCGGTTTTTAGGAAAAATTTCATTTATCCAGGGACTGACTATGCTCATCCCGCTGGGCATCGCCTTCTGGTGCGGCGAAGAAAGCGCTGTGCCCTTTATCCTGACGATCGGCGCGATGAGCATCGCCGATTTCATCGACAGCGCAAAGACCGATGTAGCTG
>USGG01000043.1 GCA_900554215.1 uncultured Megasphaera sp. | reverse complement strand
GGCAGCGATGCCAGCGGTTTTCCAGACCCTCCGAAAAGGCCGGCAAGGAGAGTAGTTCCTGCGGCGAGAGAAGGCGGCTGCGGTACAGGATGCAGTCGCCGTAGCGGCTGTAATCGGCATACCGGCCCTGAGAAAGGAGGAAGCCTATTTCGGCCAGCTCTTTGGCCGGAAGATATGGCGCAGCATCTTCAATGCAGCCGGACTGCAGCTCGCGGCGAATCGCCGAGGCGCTGGCAAAGGGTCCGGTTAAGTCTGCTCCATCATGTTTTCCTTGACGGCGAATGGGGACGAATTCCAGAGACGGCGCGTAGCGATGAATCGCTTTGACGTATTCCAGGGCCAGCAGGGCGTTCGGCTCGCCGAGCAGCGCCGCCGTTTCCGGTGTAGTCTTCCCGGCCGTGGCCTGGCTGACGTACTGGCCGTAGGTCAATCCCGTTTGCCCAGGGCGGAAATCGCCGAGGGCTGCAAGGGACGCCTGGGCAAGACGATGAAAATCGTCGGCTGTCCCGTTTTCTACGCCGCAGGACAGATGGGTACAGCCAAGGCGGGCAGCCAGCCGGACGGCGCCGCAGGCAAAGCCTTCGGCGCTGGACAAGGCGTAGAGGGCCGGCAGCTCGACGACGCAGTCGGCGCCGCCGTCTAAAGCCCAGGACGCGCGGGTCCATTTATCGAACAAGGCCGGCTCGCCGCGCTGGACGAAAGAGCCGCTCATGACGACGACGATCGGCGCGCTGCTGCCGAAACGGCTGCGCAGGACGCGAAGCATGTAGTGATGGCCGTTGTGAAAGGGATTGTATTCTGCAATGACGGCAATGCGGTTCATGATAGTCTCCTTTATCTGACATTTGAACTTTAATGTATTGTTTATTATATACTACTATGAAGGGTGATTGAAATAAAAAATAGAGTAGAATAATATGGCTAATATGCTTGTATAAAAGGCATGACAGGAATTCATGATTGTCCTCATATTTCCCTTTTTATCAAAAGCGGAATATGCTATAATGAACGTAGTCTGGAGAAAGCATAAAATTAGGTGGTTGTATGATGAAACGATGGAAAACCTTATCTGTTGCAGCGATAACGGCGGCGGCAATGCTTCTGGCCGGCTGCGGCGGCGCTACGATGATGGAGGAATACAGCTTTGGATACGCCCAGCTGAAAGCCGGCGATTCGGAAGTATATCTCCTGAGTCCCTTTGATTTAGCCCATGTCAGGCGACAGGGCGGCGGCGCCATGATGTATGTCAACAACGACAAGCACCTGAATTTGATCGTTATGTCGGAGCCTGCCGGTGAAATGACGCCGCAGATGGCAGCCGAGCGCGACGTGGCCATGCTGGAACAGACGCCGGATATTTCAGATCTGCAAACGAAGATCACTCCGACGACAGCCGGCGGAAGACCTGCCGTAAAAGGGGCGTATACGTACCGCGAACCCCTGAACGGGCAAGTATCCGATCTCGTCGTACAGAGTCTCTTCTTTGAAGATAACGGTCAAATTTGGCACGTCATGTATATGTACCGTCAGGGCGACGGCATGGGACAGGAAGTGACCGAGTACATTTTTGGCCAAATAAAATAATTACAGAAAATGAAAGAGGGTAAATTGCATGATCGTATTGGTTGTAAACTGCGGAAGCTCGTCCTTGAAATACCAGCTGGTAAACATGGACAATGAAGAAGTCATGGCAAAAGGGGTTGTCGAAAAAATCGGCTTGTCCGATTCTTTGCTGACCCACAAATGGAATGGCCAGAAAAAAGAAATCCAGCAGTCTATTCCGGATCACCAAGTTGCTGTTAAGCTCGTATTGGATATTTTGACAGACGCAGAATGTGGCGTCATCAAATCGATGGATGAAATCGACGCCGTAGGTCACCGCGTCGTTCACGGCGGCGAAGAATTCGCCTGCTCGACGCTGATTACGGACGAAGTCATGAAAGCCTTGGAAAAATGCTCCGCTATGGCTCCGCTCCACAATCCGCCCAACATCATCGGTATCAATGCCTGCAAGGCTATTATGCCGAACGTTCCTCAGGTCGGCGTATTCGATACGGCCTTCCATCAGACAATGCCGGCAAAAGCTTTCATGTATGGCCTCCCGTATGAATTATACAAAGAAGACGGTATCCGCCGCTATGGCTTCCACGGCACGAGCCATCGCTATGTAGCCGGCCAGGTTGCGAAAGTAATGGGCGTACCTGTCGAAAAACTGCGCATCATCAACTGCCATTTGGGCAACGGATCTTCCCTGGCAGCTATCAAATACGGCAAATGCGTCGACACGACAATGGGCTTTACTCCCCTGGCAGGCGTACTTATGGGCACGCGCTGCGGCGATATCGACCCGGCTATCGTCCTCAACGTCATGGATAAGCACAACTTGTCCACGAAGGAAATGGACGCTCTCATGAACAAAAAATCCGGCGTTCTCGGTATTTCCGGCGTTTCCAGCGACTTCCGCGACCTCGGCGATGCAGCATCCCAGGGCAATGAACGGGCTCAGCTGGCGCTCGACATGTTCCACTATCAGGTTCGTAAATTGATCGGTGCGTTGGCTGTCGCCATGGAAGGCGTCGACGTTATTACCTTTACGGCCGGCGTAGGCGAAAACGGCATTGATGACCGTGCCGCTATCTGCCAGGGACTGGAATTCCTGGGTGCTAAATTGGATCCCGAACGGAACAATGTCCGCGGCAAAGATACGCTGATCAGCACGGACGATTCTACTGTTAAGATGTACGTCATCCCGACGAACGAAGAAATCATGATTGCCCGCGATACGAAAGACATCGTATCGAACCTCTAATAGGGCATGTCTGGCGTTGGCCGGAATGCGCGTCTGCTGCATGTAGTTTTTAACGCAACGTAAAACAGGGGCTGGGAGCAGGGTAGAGGGAGTTAGATTCCCCTATGCTGCTCCAGCCCCTATTTTTAATGAGGTGACATGATGAAGCTGTTATATTGGGACATTGACGGCACGCTGCTGAATACGGGCCGGGCCGGATTATACGCTATAGAAGAAGTCTTCCATGCCATGCAGGGTGAAGAAGCGGCGGTACCGCCTATTTCTGCCGGCGGCCGGACGGACAATTACATTTGCCAGCAGTTGCTGTATAAAGCGACAGGCCGTATGCCGACAGATGAAGAAGTGAGCTGGTTTTGCCGGGAATATGAAAAGAAGCTGATGAAATGGCTTAAGGTCAAACGGGAAGAAAGCGTAATCTTTGAGCCCGTCCGCGATATATTGGCTTTTTTTGCCGACCGGCCGCCCTTTAGGCAGCTGCTTCTTACGGGAAACAGCGTTCACGGCGCGCGTATGAAGCTGGATTTCTTCGGATTGTCGTCTTATTTTGATTTTGACCATTCCGGCTTTGCCTGCGATTTCTACTATCGCGACGACTTGGCGCGTCACGCCTATGAGCTGGCTAAGGACGCCTGGGGCGATGCGGTGGAAGAAATGTATGTCATCGGCGACACGCCCTATGATATCCAGTGCGGCAAGGCTATCGGCGCAAAGACCATATCCGTCGCGACGGGTCATTATTCCTGTGACCAGCTGGCCCTTCATGAGCCGTGGAAGCTCTTGCAGACGCTTCCTGGGCCGGAAGCGTTTTTAGCACTTCTCGAATCGGAATAGGAGGGCGCTGATGGCTGCTAAATCGAAGACCCGATACGTATGCGCTAACTGCGGCAGCGTGTCCAGCCGCTGGCTGGGCCGGTGTCCCCAGTGCGGAGAATGGAATACGATGATGGAAGAACAAGCTGCGCCTGAATCGCCTAAGGGCATCGGCACACGGCAGGGCAAGGGGGCGAAGCCGGCCTTGCTGCAGGATATCGCCATGGAACAGATGAGCCGCGTCCGGACGGGCATCGGCGAGCTGGACCGCGTGCTGGGCGGCGGTATCGTGCCGGGTGCGCTGATCTTGCTGAGCGGCGACCCCGGTATCGGCAAATCGACCTTGGTACTGCAGATTGCCGACGCCGTGTGCCGTCATGCCGGCGCGGTGCTGTACGGCTCCGGTGAAGAATCGGCCGGCCAGATCAAGGTGCGGGCGGAACGATTGGGAATTATGGCTTCCAATCTCGTCATACAGGCAGATACATCTCTTGATGCCGTGCTGCAGGAAGCGAAGCGCCGCCGTCCTGCGTTGCTGATTATCGATTCTATCCAGACGATGTACAGCAGCGACGCCGACGGCCTGCCGGGCAGCATGACTCAGATACGGGAAAGCACGCGGCGGCTTATGGAATTTGCCAAGACAGAGTCCATTTCGGTTATCGTCATAGGCCATGTTACGAAGGAAGGGGCGATTGCCGGACCGCGCATGATGGAACACATGGTAGACGTCGTCCTGTATTTTGAGGGCGAGCGAAATTATCAGTTCCGCGTGCTGCGGGGCATAAAAAATCGCTTTGGATCGACGAATGAAACGGGATTGTTTACGATGGAAGAAACGGGATTGTCTGAATTGACCAATCCGTCGCAAATGCTCCTGGCCGAACGGTCGGCGAATCAAGCTGGTTCGGCTGTCGCAGCCGTTATGGACGGCATGCGGCCTCTTTTAGGAGAGATTCAGGCCCTGACAACGCATTCCGTTTTTGCCGTTCCGCGCCGCACGGCGTCGGGCATGGATTATAACCGGCTGATTATTTTGCTGGCCGTGTTGGAAAAGCGCGTCGGCGTGTCCTTAGGCACGCAGGACGTGTATATCAACAGCGTCGGCGGCCTGCGCGTCACGGAAACTGCCGCTGATTTAGCCGTCGTGCTGGCCGTTTTTTCCAGCCTGCGCGACATGCCGATGGACAGCCGGACTGTCGTCATGGGCGAAGTAGGCCTGACTGGCGATATACGGCGCGTACCCCATGCGCTTCGGCGCATCAAGGAAGGCGCGAAGATGGGATTTCAGACCTTTATCATTCCCAAGGGAAATTTGGATGAAATCAAAGAAGCATCTTTCCCGCAATGCCGGATTATCGGGGCAGCGACGCTGCGCGACGCGATACAGGCGGCGTTTGCAGCGCCGTAAAATGCTTGGGCAACCCATACGCCGGGCCTGGAGAGGGGCTTCGGCAGGAAAAGTTTATCCTTTTGTAAAAAATTTGTGATGTCCCTGTTATTTTTGTGGTTTATTATTAAAAAGTGTGATATAGTTATGTAGTTATCATAAATCATACACGATGAAAAAGGAGGTGCGGCACAATGGATGTGGAACGTACAGCTGGTACGAATGAAAAGGGAAAAGAACGGCGTACAAAAAAATTTAACGGCGGCAAGATTACCGATAATATCATGAGAGGCGTTATCATGCTGATCATGGCCGTGGTCTGCGTTATGATTTCCGATCAAATTATCGCGACGCCTTACTTCAGCGCGGAAATTGAAGTGAGATTTTTTCACGGCAGCGTTTTCGGAATTACGCTGCTTACCGTTATTGCCTATATCATAGGCGTCGTCCTGGGGGTAGCGATTGGCTATCTCATTTCTCCCTTTGTCCTTCATTTGATTTGGAAGATCATTCACCGTATTGAATCGGGAATGAGCGATTTCGAAAGCCAGGACCTGATAGTCGGAACGCTGGGTTTGCTTTTTGGACTTATTATTGCTAATTTAATTGGGCTGGCGTTTGCCCGACTGCCTATTATCGGCGCTTACGGTCCTATCGTGTTCAGCATCGTGTTCGGATACGCCGGCATGAGCATTGCTATCCGCAAACGGGCTGATATTTTGGGGCTAGTCGGTTCTATCCGTTTGGGAAAACAGAATAAAGAGCCGAACATCAAGCGCCATCACAACGATTTTTCCGGAAAGCTTCTCGATACCAGTTCTATTATCGACGGCCGCATTGCGGAAATCTGCAGTACCGGATTTCTGGAAGGGCCGCTGCTGGTTCCGGTCTTCGTCCTGGAAGAGCTTCAGCTTATCGCCGATTCATCGGATTTGCTCAAGCGGAATAAGGGACGCCGGGGCCTGGATATTTTAAAGCAGATGCAGGAAGACAATTACGTCGAAGTCCGGGTTATCAATGATGATTTCAGCGATGTCCAGGGCGTCGACTCCAAGCTCGTGCGGCTGGGCCGTCAAATCAACGCCAAGGTCGTAACGAACGATTACAATCTCAATAAGGTAGCTGCCCTGCAGGGCGTCGTCGTCCTGAATATCAACGATTTGGCCAACGCGCTGAAACCGGCACGTATTCCCGGAGAGCAGATGGAAGTCTATATCGTAAAGGCTGGAAAGGAAGAAAATCAGGGCGTAGCGTATCTGGACGACGGTACGATGATCGTCGTTGAAAACGGCCATAAATATATCGGCAAAAATGTTCCTGTCACGGTTACGTCGGTGCTGCAGACGTCGGCAGGCCGGATGATTTTTGTGAAAATTACGGATGAGTAGGTGAATTTTTTGAAAGTATCTGTTATCGTCGTAGCCGCCGGTTCAGGCCGGCGCTTTGGATATGAGCGGAATAAGCTCTTTTATCCATTATGCGGCAAACCGGTGCTGGCGCACACGCTGATGCACGTTTTTGCGGCTTCGTCTGTCGACGAGGTCGTTATCGTCAATGCTGAACGGGATCATGAGGATATTGTATCCATCGTTGAATCTCTTCATCCTTCCATGCCGGTACGGTATGCTTTAGGCGGAGCGGAGAGGGAAGATTCTGTATACAATGGGCTGATGGCGACGAGCCGCGACGCCGACGTCGTCATGGTTCACGACGGCTCACGTCCTTTTGCCGGGCCGGAATGGTACGACAACGCCGTCGGGGTTATGGCGAAAGCCAAGGCTGCCGTTTACGCCATTCCCGTCAAGGATACGGTAAAGGAACGGGAAATTGCCGGCGGACAGGGGCTGCAGACTGTGCGGACACTGGATCGGAGCCGGCTTATTGCCGTGCAGACGCCGCAGATATTTCACCGCGACGTATTGATACAGGCCCACGAGTACGCTAAAGAGCATCATATCAGCGGAACAGACGACGCTTCTTTGGTGGAAGCGTTGGGAGAAAAGCTCTTTATTTTGCAGGGCGACGAGCGGAATCACAAGGTTACGACGATGGACGACGTGCCTATCCTGGAATTTTATATGAATGGCCCGACAGAGCACCGCGTCGGCAGCGGCTACGATGTTCATCCCCTGGCGGAAGGGCGGAAGCTCATATTAGGCGGCGTAGAAATCCCCTTTGAACGGGGCTTAGCCGGTCATTCCGACGCCGACGTGCTCGTTCATGCCGTAATGGACGCTCTGCTCGGCGCGGCGGGACTGAAGGATATCGGCACGTATTTTCCCGATTCAGACGCAAAGTTTAAAAATATATCCAGCCTGCTGCTGCTGGAAAAAGTGCGGCAAATCCTGATTGAAAACAGCTGCCGGGTTATCAACGTCGACGTGACGCTGATGGCGCAGCGGCCAAAGATCAAGGACTACGTGCCGCGCATGATTGAAAATATTGCCGGAGCGCTGCAGATAGATGAAGCTGCCGTGTCGGTCAAGGCGACGACGACGGAACGGCTCGGCTTTGTCGGCAAGGAAGAGGGCATGGCCGCCCAGGCTGCGGCTATGGTACTGAAGTATAGAAATAAATAGAATTTTATGGGAGGAATTGTTCATGACACAAGAAGTTCGCGTTCGTTTTGCGCCGAGCCCGACAGGCCCGTTTCATATCGGCGGCGCTCGTTCGGCTCTGTTCAACTATTTAATGGCTAAGCATACGAACGGCAAATTTGTCGTCCGCATTGAAGATACAGACAGAAAGCGTTCGACCAGCGAGTCGGAAGAAAATATCAAGGAAGCCTTAAAATGGCTGGGAATTACGTGGGATGAAGGCATCGACGTCGGCGGCCCGGACGGACCGTACCGTCAGACGGACCGCCTGCCGATTTATCAGAAATATACGGAAAAACTGCTGGCTGAAGGCAAGGCCTACTATTGCTTCTGCACACCGGAAGAATTGGAAGCGGAAAAGCAGGAACAGATGAACCGCGGCGAAACGCCTGTATACAGCGGAAAATGCCGCAATCTGCCGAAGGAAACGGTAGAGCAGTATTTAAAAGAAGGCCGTCCCTACGTTATCCGCATTGTGACGCCGAAGGATGAAACACTGGAATTCGACGACCTCGTTCGCGGCCACGTGGCCTTTGATTCTAATAAGGTCGGCGATTTCGTCATCGTCAAGTCCGACGGCATTCCCGTGTACAACTACTGCGTCGTCATCGACGACGCTCTCATGCGGATTACCCACGTTGTCCGGGCTGAAGAACATTTGTCTAATACGCCGCGCCAGCTCGTCCTGTATCATGCCCTGGGATTCCCCGTGCCGACCTTCGCCCACGTATCGTTGATTTTAGGGGCCGACAAGAAAAAGATGAGCAAACGCCATGGCGCTACGTCGGTGCAGCAGTACCGCGATATGGGTTATCTGCCCGACGCGCTGGTCAATTTCCTGGCCCTTCTCGGCTGGACGCCGGACAGCGATCAGGAAATCTTCAGCCGCGAGGAACTGAATCAGCAGTTCTCCTTAGACCGCGTCGCGAAGAATCCGGCTGTGTTCGATATCGAAAAGCTGAATTGGATCAATTTCCATTATATGAAGCAGCTCGATGCCGATCAGCTGCTGGCCCTCTGCCTGCCTCATCTCCAGCAGGCCGGCTATGCCTCGCAGGAACCGGACGCCGCTGAGCTGTCCTGGCTGAAGGACATCGTTTGGGCGATGCGCGAGCACGTCCAGTACGGCGCGCAGATTGCCGACGCCGTGCAGGTATTCTTTACGGAAGACTATGCTCCGGAAAATGAAGAAACGGCAGCCGTATTGAAGGAAGAAACAGCTCCGGCTGTGCTGACTATGTTCCGCGACGAGCTGGCGGCTCTGGACGAAGTGACGGCCGATACGGTACAGCCCTTGTTCAAGAAGATTCAAAAGGGGTTGAAGGTCAAGGGCAAATTCGTGTACATGCCTATACGCGTCGCCATTACCGGCGTAATGCACGGCCCGGATCTCAACGTCATCGTCGCCCTCATGGGGCGCGATAAAGTGCTGAGCCGGTTGGAACAGAGCGGCCTGCTGAATCAATAAGGGCTTGACAGATTAGGGAATATTCGCTAATATAAGTAGCACATAGTAATAAATAATGTATATCTAAATGCAATGACCAAAATGATTTGCAGACGAGCGCTACAGAGAGAACGGGCCTGGGCTGAGAACCTGTTTAGATGGCAGAAGCTGCAAAGATGCCTTTGCGAGCAGATCAGGTGAAGCTAGTAATCTGGTCCGGATGCACCCGTTATGTGCTTTGAGATTATGGCGATGCCATAAAAACAGAGTGGAACCACGGGCCACCGTCTCTGTAAAGGGATGGCGGCCTTTTTGTATTATCAAGGAGGTTTACCATGAGAGAATTAAAAGTATATAATACGCTGACTCGTAAAAAAGAAACGTTTACGCCCGTAACGCCGGGACAGGTCAAAATGTATGTCTGCGGTATTACGCCGTACAATCATTCCCATATGGGCAACGCCCGTCCCTTCGTGACTTGGGACGTCATCAAGCGTTACCTGGAACACCTGGACTATGAAGTAACGCATATTCAGAACTTTACCGACGTAGACGATAAGATTATCAATGCGGCGAACGGTGAAAACGTTACCTGGGATACAATTTCCAACCGCTATATTGCTTCGTACTTCGACGTCATGGACAAGCTCCACGTCCGCCGGGCCGACAAATATCCCCGCGTATCGGAGCATATGGAAGAAATCATCCACATGATTGAAGTGCTCGTTGAAAAAGGTTTTGCATACGTTATCGACAACGACGTATATTACAGCGTGGAAAAATTTGCCGGCTACGGCAAACTGAGCGGCCGCAGCCTCGACGACATGATGGCCGGCGCCCGCATCGAAGTAGACGACCGCAAGCACAATCCCATGGACTTCGCTTTGTGGAAAGGCGCCAAGCCGGGTGAACCGTCATGGGAAAGCCCTTGGGGACCGGGCCGTCCGGGCTGGCATATTGAATGCTCGGCTATGAGCAATAAATATCTCGGCGATACCTTTGATTTCCACGGCGGCGGCAGCGATTTGATTTTCCCGCACCATGAAAATGAAATCGCCCAGTCCGAAGCGTACACGGGCAAAAAGCCCATGGTCCGTTACTGGCTCCACAACGGCTTCATTACGATTAATTCGGAAAAAATGAGCAAATCCCTGAACAACTTCTTCCTGGTCAAGGATGTATTGGAACACTATAATCCGGACGCCCTGCGGTTCTTCCTCATTTCCAATCACTACCGCAGCCCCCTCGACTTCAGCGACGAACGGCTCGAAGAAATGACCCGCAGCCTGGAACGCCTCGGCACGTCGATTGATAACGTGCTGGAACTGCTCGACATGCCGGCCGGCGCGAAGTCGGAAGAAGCGGCGCAGCTCATGGCCGACGCCAAGGCCAACGAAGAAGCCTTTGAAGAAGCAATGTGCGACGATTTCAATACGGCCTTGGCCAGCGCGGCGATGTTCGATTTGGCGAAGAAGGTCAACATCTATAAAGACGCCGTCGTCAACAACGGCGTGCCCGTCGATTCGTCCGTCGTATCGGAAGTAAAGCGCATTTTCAAGACGATGACTGACATCCTCGGCATTTTGGAAGAACGGTGGAGCGGCCAGAAGGGCAGCGCCAGCAGCAAGGATTACAATGACCTGATGGACGCGATTCTGGAAATCCGCCAGGAATGCCGGGCTCAGAAGCAGTATGCGCTGGCCGATGCCATCCGCGATAAATTGGCGGCCTTGGGCATTACGATTGAAGATTCTCCGCAGGGAGCGCGTTGGAAAAAGTGAAATTTAAACAGCTTCAAGCCTTAAAAGGACGAGCCTATGCGGCCTTTGCCAAAGGCGAGCGGCTGGAGGTGCCTGAACAGGATGCCTCGCGGCTCGACCCGATTTCCCTAGCCTTTGTCGGCGACGCATATTACGCCCTGTATTTGCGGCGGCGTTTGGTGCAGACCGGCATTCCTAACGTGCAGGTCCTGCACCTGCTGGCCTCGGAATTCGTGTCGGCTAAGGCCCAGGCTTACGTGTACCGCCATATCAAGGAGTTGCTGGATGAGACGGAAGATTCCGTCTGCCAGCGGGCCCGCAATGCCTATTCACAGGCGCCGAAAAGCGCGTCCGTCGCCGAGTATCACGACAGCACGGCGCTGGAGGCCCTGGTGGGATACTTGATTATGGCGGAAAAGGCCGTCCGCCTCGACGGGCTTATGGATGAAATATACAAATTTACGAAAGAATATTGTGCGATAAAGCATGGAGAAAAGGTGTAACCATGAGCGACGAAAGCATCATTGTCGGACGCAACAGCGTGACGGAAGCGCTGCGTGCCGGCCGGTCCATTACAAAACTATATATAGCTGCCGGAAATGACGCGCCGCCGCTGCTGCGCATACAGGAGATGGCCCGTGAAAGGGATATTCTCATAGAACGCGCACCGGCTAAAATTTTGAATCATCTGGCGCCGGGGAGCCGCCATCAGGGCGTCGTCGCCTTCGCCGCTCCCGTGGCCTATGCCGATTTGACCGACGTATTGGCCGACGTGGAAGCGGCGGGACGAACACCGTTTCTGGTGCTGCTGGACGGTATTGAAGACGTTCACAATGTAGGCGCTATTATCCGCACGGCCGAATGCGCCGGTGTCGACGCCGTCCTCCTGCCGAAGCGGCGCAGCGCGCCGATTAACGAAACCGTCGGCAAGACGTCTGCCGGCGCCGTCGAGTATATGCCAATCGTGCAGATCGGCAATACGACGCAGACCTTGAAGAAATTGCAGAAGCGGGGATTCTGGGTTATCGGCGCCGATATGGACGGCAGCGTCGATTATTTTCACAGCTCCCTGACTGAGCCTATCGTCCTGGTCATCGGCAGCGAAGGCCGTGGCATATCCCATTTGGTAAAGGAAACGTGCGACGTCCTCGTGCAGATTCCCATGTTTGGCCGCGTCAATTCTCTCAACGCTTCCGTGGCGGCGGCGCTTTTGATGTATGAAGCCGTGCGCCAGCGGCAGGCGGTGGCGCGATGAAGGATTTGCTGATCGTCGACGGGTACAATATCATTTTTGCCTGGGAAGAGCTGAAAAAGCTGGCGTCTCAATCGCTGGATCACGCGCGGGATAAACTGACGGATACCCTCGTGAGCTACGGCAAGGCCAAGGGGTATAAATTGGTCCTCGTCTTCGATGCGATGTACACGGACGAGGCAGAAAAAAGCATGAAAATCGGCAGGGACTGCGAAGTCATTTTTACGGATAAAGAGGAAACGGCGGACAGCCGCATCGAACGGCTGGTCTACGAGCACCGCAACGACAAGCGCATCATTTACGTCGCTACGTCCGACGGCTCGGAGCAAACGCAGGTGCTGGGCACCGGCGCATACCGCATGCCGGCGAGAGAGCTTGCCGAGGACGTAGAGCGGACGCGGAAGGAAACGGCGGCGTACGACCACCGCAACGTATTGAAAAGCGGCGGGCAGCGAAATGAAGTCGTGTACCGCGTGCAGAATGAGGATGTGCTGAGAAAATTAGAAAAAATTCGCAGATCAAAATAGTAGAGGTATAATATGCAGGCAGAAATGCGAGAGGAATTTCCCCGTTCGGACAGATTCGAAGGGATGAGCGACGAAGAGATCGTTCAACTGGCGCAGCAGGAGCAGGACGGCGAGGCGATGGATTACATCGTCAATAAGTACCGCAACTTTGTGAAATCCAAAGCGCGGGCCTACTTTCTCGTCGGCGCCGACCGCGACGATATCATTCAGGAAGGCATGATAGGCCTGTATAAAGCGACGAGGGATTTCCGCGGCGATAAGCTGGCCTCGTTCCGGGCCTTTGCCGAGCTGTGCGTTACGCGGCAGATCATTACGGCTATCAAGACGGCGACGCGGCAGAAACATATTCCCCTCAACTCGTACGTATCCTTGAACAAGCCGATTTATGAAGATGAATCGGACCGGACGCTGCAGGATATTTTGTCGGGAATTCGCGTCAGCGACCCGGAAGAGCTCGTCATCAGCCGGGAAGAATTCGCCGACATCGAGCTGAAGATGAACGAAATCCTGAGCGACCTGGAATGGCAGGTGCTGACGGCCTATCTGGAAGGGAAGTCCTACAACGAGATGTCTAAGGAGCTGCATCGCCACGTAAAATCCATCGACAACGCCCTGCAGCGCGTCAAGCGCAAGCTGGAACGTTATTTGGAAAACCGGGATGGAGAAAATAAATCAGAACCTATTGATAGAAAAGGCAAATGAGTGTACAATAGTATCGTTAAGCATGTGTTGTAAGGAGGATTAGCGTGATTACTGTATTGGAAATCTTAGTTGTCATCTTGTCTCTGATTCTTATCGGCGTTGTCGTAGCCCAAAAAAGCAAGACTCAAGGCATGGGCGCCGGCTTCGGCGGAGGCGCGGAAGACCTGTTTGGCAGCAGAGCCCGCGGTATGGACGCATTGCTGTCTAAAGTAACTATCGTCGTATCTATTGCCTTTGCAATCGTGACATTGATTTTAGGCAGATTGCTGAATACATTTTAATGAACGTTATGGCCTGCGGCATCGTCGCAGGCTTTTTTCATATGCAGACGAACGACAGAGAGAAAGGGAATGTATAAAGAGTATGAATTTGAAGTTGTCCCATGATATAATGAATATATGTAATATGGAACCGGACGGCATTACTGTGGAAGACTGCGCCGAGCGGCTGCGTCTGGCCGGCGGGGAGCTGTCCGAATTGTTTGAAACCTTTGAAGAGATGATAAGGAGGGGAAGTCTCGTGAGAATATCCGAAGAACGCTATGGAGCGTCTACGCGGTCTCAGGAAATCGTAGGCATATACAAGGGATATACGCCTACCTTTGGATTTGTCCTCTGCGAGAATATGCAGGACGACATTTATATTGCCGAGCAGTACCGGCACACGGCGATGAATAACGACAAGGTAGCCGTGCGCATTATTCAGAGCGGCAGCGGCCGCCATAAAACGGAGGGGGAAATCATCCGCATTGTCGAGCGGGCGAATAAGACCCTGGTCGGGACGTTTGAGCGGGAAAAGCAATGGGGCTTCGTCCGTCCTGACGACGAACGGATTCGGGAGGATATCTATATTCCCCTGGATAAGACGGCTGACGCCCGCAGCAGCGCCCGCGTCCTCGTGACCATTACGAAATGGCCCGAAGAGGGCCGCAAGGCCGAAGGCGAAGTGACGGAAATATTAGGGTATGACGGCGACAAGGATTTGGATATTAAAGTTATCATGGCCCGTCACGGCCTGCCCTTTGCCTTTCCCGACGACGTATTGAAGGAGGCCGACTCCATCGACCGAACCGTTGTATTGGAAGACGGCCGCCGCGATTACCGCCATCGTCAGCTCATTACGATTGACGGCGAAGACGCCAAGGATTTGGACGATGCCATCGACGTGGAACGCCTGTCCAACGGCAATTACCGCTTAGGCGTATACATTGCCGACGTAAGCTATTACGTACGGCCCCGCACGCTGCTCGACGCCGAAGCGTACGAACGCGGTACGAGCGTATACCTCGTCGACAGGGTCATTCCGATGCTGCCGACGGTTCTTTCCAACGACATGTGCAGCCTCAACGCCGGTCAGGACCGCTATTCCATGACCTGCGTAATGGAAATAGACCAGGAAGGCAAGGTCGTAAAGGCCGACATCGGACCGGCCGTCATCCGCGTCAAACGGCGCTGCAACTATAAAGAAGTTAAAAAAGCTCTGGTCGACGATATTATCCCCGACGATCTGCAGCCCTTTATGCCCATGCTGCGGGACCTGCAGGACGTAGCGCAGATTTTGAAGCAGATGCGGCTGCGCCGCGGCGCCATTGATTTCGATTTCCCGGAATATAAAATCATTCTCGACGAGGAAGGCAAGCCCTTGAGGCTGGAAAAGAGGGAGCGAACAATTGCTGAGCAAATCGTAGAAGAATGCATGCTCATCGCCAATGAGACCGTTGCAGCTTATTTGAGAGACAGCGAAAATCCGGCTGTGTACCGGGTGCACGAAACGCCCGAGCCGGAACGGCTGGAGATGATGCGCACCGTGCTGGCCAGCTTTGATTTGCCTGTGCCGTCGGGCGATGACGTCAAGCCTGCCGATTTTCAGAAGCTGCTGAAGCAGTCCAAGGGAACGAGCGCCGAACTCGTCGTGCAGACCATTGCCCTGCGCTCCATGCAGCAGGCTCGGTATTCGACGAATAACGCCGGCCACTTCGGCCTGGCTTCGGAGTGCTACACCCATTTTACGTCGCCTATCCGCCGCTATCCTGACTTGATGGTGCACCGGCTGATCCGGCAGAATAAAAAAAGAGGCAAGCTGACTCAGGAAGAAGCCCAGCAGTCCTTGGCATACCATACGATTGCTGCCGATCAGGCCAGCTCCCGCGAACGCATTGCCGTCGAGGCCGAACGGGAAACAGACGATTTAAAGAAGGCCCAGTACATGGTCCCCTTTATCGGTCAGCCCTATGAGGCTCATATTACGGGGATTACGTCCTTCGGCCTGTTCGTCGGCCTGGAAAACGGCATTGAAGGATTGGTTCACATTTCCCTGCTGACCGACGATATTTACGAATTCGACGAAGGGACGTATACGATGCGGGGACAGCATGGCGGGCGCGTATATCATCTGGGCGACATGATGGAAGTGACGCTGGCGAAGGTCAACGTCGAAAAATGTGAAATCGATTTTGTTCCCGGCAAGGTAGAATCGCTGGAGGATTTGCGGCAGCTCATGGCGGCCGGCGCCGAACGGCGGCACAGGAAGAACGGCAGCCGGAGCGGCAAGCAGGAAGTGACGAAGCGAAACTGGTTTGCCGACGCTGCAGATTCCCAGAAAGGGAAGAAAAAGAAGAAGGACAAAAAAGGCAAGAAAAAAGGCAAGAAGGATAAAAAACGCAAGGGCAAGAAGTCCAGGAAAAAATAGGAGGAACTGCCAGTGGCACAATCACCGAGTGGCGTAAAATATATTACGGACAACCGCAAAGCACGCCACGATTATTTTATTCATGAAACCTACGAAGCGGGAATCGCCTTGACGGGGACGGAAGTGAAGTCCCTGCGGCAGGGGAAGGTTAACCTGAAGGACAGCTTCTGCCGCATTGAAAACGGCGAGGTGTTTCTGGTCGGCATGCACATCAGCCCCTACGACCAGGGAAACCGCTTCAACCACGACCCGCTGCGGACGCGGAAGCTCCTGCTTCATAAGTATGAAATACTCAAGCTGTTAGGGCGTATTAAAGAAAAGGGATATACCTTGATTCCCCTGAACTTATATTTCAAAAAGGGCAAGGTCAAAGCGACGATCGCCTTGACGACAGGGAAGAAGCTGTATGACAAACGGCAGGCTCTGGCCGAAAAGGAAGCGAAGCGGGATATTGAACGGCGCATGAAAGAACGCCGCTGATATGAAATCAAATCAAAACCACCAGTAGAACTGGTGGTTTGATCAGGCCCTATAAGGGCCTACTT
>USGG01000042.1 GCA_900554215.1 uncultured Megasphaera sp. | reverse complement strand
AGTTTTTTGCAGTATTTCATATTCCCGTCTCCCCCTCTCACAGCAGCATGATGAGCGCCGGAAAGGCGTAGCCGACGGGGCCTTTCGCCAGCAGGGCCAGGCCGCAGAAAGCGTAGGCACGGTAATATTTCCCCTGATACAGGGAGATCATGGCGACGGTCAAGGTGAGCATGAGGGTCATGTCTGTGACGGCAGCTTTACCGACGTACATGAAGCCGACGCTGGTCAGCAGGATGAGCGTCGCCATAAAGGCAATGGCTTGATTGAACAAATCCTTGCCCTGGACGTAGACGAATAAGGCCGTTGCGACGGCGGCGACCGCGCTGGGCAGGCGGGACGACCAGTCGGAAATGCCGAAGAGGCTGTAGGACAGCATTTCCATCCAGTAAAACAGGGGCGGCTTATCGTACCAGAATTGGCCGTAAATGCGGGGAGAAAGCCAGTCTCCGGCCAGCAGCATTTCCTTGGCCGTTTGCCCGTATACGGGCTCGTTGGGGTCCGTCAGGGGAGCGATACCCAAAAAAGGCAGCAAAATAATTGCTGCCAACCATGCGACCGTCAGACCGCAGCGATGTTCATAAATCCACTGCTTCATTTGGCCAGTCTCCCGCGGCGCCGTTTCCAGAGGAACAGGAGGGCGCAAATCGCGCAGACGGCGACGATGACGATGAGGAATATGTGGTTGTACTGAATCAGGTCCTTCCAATGGCTTCCCAGAATCGAGCCGGCCCACACGAGGAGCAGCGTCCAGGGAATCGTGCCGATGATGGTGAAGACGACGAAGCGTCCGAAGGGATAGCGGGCCACGCCGGCCGGGAAGGAGATAAAGGTCCGCACGCCGGGCAGGCAGCGGCAGATTAAGACGGCCGCTCCGCCGTATTTATTGAACATCGTTTCGGCCATGTTGAATTTCTTTTCGTTGAAGAAAATGTATTTCCCGTATTTCAGCAGCAGAGGACGGCCGCCGTACGAGCCGAGCCAGTAGCTGACGACGGAGCCGACGACGCCGGCCAAGCAGGCGATGACGACGGTAGTCCAAAAGTCGAATACGCCTTGGGAAATGAGAAATCCGGCGAAGCCGAGGACGACTTCGCTGGGAATGGGAATATTGGCGTTTTCCAGTACCATGGCGATGAACATGGCGATATACCCATACGATTCCATAAGCTGCAATAACGTGTCCATGTAATGTAAGCACTCCTGTTCTGTGTATATAGTATCTGTGAGAAGAAAGACTGCGTAATGTCGCGTATGCTTATCATAGCATAAAACGCGGAAAATTTGATAGAAATATGCAAAAAATGCAAATCACCGTCGCAAAACGCATGAATCAGCATGTGTCAGCGCGTTTTGAAGCAGGGCAGATGACGCAGGGCGTATTTGCACAGCATGTATCCGTAGAGGAAAGACAAGGCCAGCGTCAGGATACATTTCAGCGGCGCGCCGAGGGACAGGGGCTGGAGGAAATAAGCCGTGTTCTGAATCAGCGTGTCGCTGACGACGTACAGCGGATAGGCCAGGCCGGCGGCCAGCTTTGTCTTGTCTGTTTCTCTGTCTCCCCATTTAGCAAAGGCGGCCAGCAAGGCCAGGAGCAGGGGAAGCTGCAGGATGGAAAAGAACAGCAATAAGGGAAACAGCGTGCCGGAAATGAATACGGAAATTCCCGCCGTAATATAGGACGAGGCGACGACGACGCCCAGCAGCAAGGCTGCGCCGACGATATGAACGGAAGACGGCACGTAGCCTCCGGCCGTGAACCAGCGATGCCTGAAGGCGTACACGCCGAAGCAGAAGTACAGTCCGCATGTCGCCGCAAGATACAGCACATACAGGGGGAACCAAAGGTCCGGCGTGCGGTGTGCCGCCAGCATCAGCCCGAAGAAGGCGGCGGCCACGACGAGCTGCAGGGCATAGAAGCCGGCCAGGATTCCTGCAGAGGGAGGCGCGGCAGCGGCCCTCTGAAAGAGGGAACGCCGCCATTTCTTTGCCCCCATCAAAGCCAGATGAAACAGCAGGAGCAGCCCGATAAAGAAGAAAGGACTTTGGAAATAGGCGGACCAGAACGGCGGATGAATTAAAGAGAATGCCGGGCCGTCGCCGTGGCTGCCGCAGCTCAGGCCGGCAATGTACAGGAGCTCCGGAGCCAAGAGAACCGTGCCGGCCAGCCAGGGCAAGCCGAGGCGGGTCCACTTGCTCTTGAAATAGGGCCGGATCATGTGAATGCGCAGCGAAGACGCACCGAAATAGGCGCTGATAAAAAAGATCGCCGGCACGATGAAGACGATGGCCAAATTGTACAGGAAATCGACGGCCAGCCCTTCGATGGAGTGCATCGGAGCGGGAACGTAGGGATGCAGTAAAGGAAAGGGCCTGAAATTTCCCAAGGCGGCGAAGCAAATGCCGGCGAATACCAGGCAGGTGCGGAGATTATCCAGATAATATATGCGTTTACCCATCGGTAAGACCTTCTTTCTCATGTATAGGCCAGCTTCCGCAAGAAGCTGACATACATTATAATATACCTATCTAAACAAAT
Source organism: uncultured Megasphaera sp. (assembly GCA_900554215.1). Lineage (GTDB taxonomy): Bacteria > Bacillota > Negativicutes > Veillonellales > Megasphaeraceae > Megasphaera. The sequence continues at coordinate 14,015 of USGG01000042.1, read as the reverse complement.
ATTAAAGATAGAAGAAAAAAATCATAAAAAGGAGACGAGGCATATGGTAATCAGTACGACCGACAGCATTATCCGCCTGTGCGTAGCCCTGATTTTGGGCGCGATTATCGGGTATGAACGGCAGGCGCAGAATAAGGCGGCAGGCCTTCGAACGCACACGTTGGTCTGCGTCGGCTCCTGCCTGTGCATGATCATATCGATCAACATCGCCATGGATCATTTCCTGCTGTACGGCTACCGCAACGCTGACCCCGAGCGAATCGCTGCCCAGGTTATTTCCGGCGTCGGCTTTTTAGGCGCCGGCACGATACTGGCGAACCAGAAGGCGCGCAATGTCCGCGGCCTTACGACGGCGGCCGGACTGTGGGCCGTCGCGGCTATCGGACTCGTCGTAGGCGCGGGATATTTGGCCGTAGCCGCCGCGGCGACAGTTCTCATCTTCGTCGTGCTGACCGTCTTTATCCGGCTGGACAAGCGCCTCAGCAGCCAGCACCGCCGGGAATACACGGTACATATTATCATGAAGAATACGATTGGGCAATCGCGGCGCCTGGCCGAATACCTGGAGAACCGGCAAATGAATGTCAAAGCCTTCCGCATCCTGTCCGACGAGGACAGCGAGCAGGCGGAACTAGCCGTCACGCTCATTGCCAACGACAGCATAGAGAGCGATGAAATCATACGGCGGCTCTTAACGGTAAAAGGCGTGATGCTGGCGGAGCTGCAGCGTGAGGACATGGAAAATAAGACGTCTGAGTTGTAAGGATAAAAAGTTCTTGAATTTGTGACATCAAAATGCTGTCTGACATATTGCAGACAGCATTTTTTTGTGAATGGACTCGTTATACTTTTAATTCCTTTAAATAGGAATAAAAGATGTGCAGGCTCTTTTCCGTGCTGGGACGGGGATTTTTGTGACGTATCGTATAGGCTGTTAAGTTTTTAGGCGGGTCTTCCAGTTCCATATAGGTGTATTCTCCCAGCGATACGGCGTACTTAGCCATCCAAAGAGGGACAATGGCCCAATAGTCGTTATCTTTTAATAATTTCAATGTCAGCGGTGATCCTGTGAGCAGAATTGGCAAATCGTAATAGTCTGTCGGCCAATGCTCGTCATGCCAGATTTTAAAATCGGGAGTCCATGGGATATATAATTCCTTGCCTGTGTCCAGCCGCGCGTTTTTTATGGTCATCTTTCCCGCCGTTTGAGGTGAGCCGCTTTTTAATAATACCATAGGTACTGTCTGCCAGGGAGTGCAGATGACGTTAGGGTATTTAATATCGCGCCATACTACGGCGACGTCTACGAGGCGCTGCTCTACTAGGGGGTATAGCTCCGTCGTATGTTCTGTGTGAATTTCCAAATGGATCTTGGGACGATGAGAAAATAAGGTTTGAAACAGAGGAAGAAAGATAAAATCGTTTAGGTATTGTACAGAACCGAAAGAAAGGGACAAACTTTCCCCTGTTTCTTTAAAATGCTCAATTTCCTGCCATAATGATTTCCAGCGCTTGGCGATTGGCATAAATTCCAATCCCGAAGGCGTTATGGCGACTTCTTTTATGCCTCGCCCTCGTTCGAATAAGGTTACGCCCAGTTCTTGTTCTAAGCTCTTTAAGCGATGCGTAATAGCTGTTTGAGACATATAAAGTGATTCGGCGGCGCGGCTGATATTGCGCGTTTGGGCAATGGCTAGAAATGACTCGATATCATGTATATACATTTGCATTCTCCTTGACAATAAATATGAATAGCATTGATAATTCAATGTTAATATATTCATTTTACAATCAATAAGACGTCGTGTACAATGACATCAAGTAATGAATGACATTCATCTAAAAGATAGTACTGCAGTATACGGTTAACTTGACAGGAGGAATAAGGATATGGCAAATATAGGATGTAAGATCATTAAGACGATTCAAAGACCTGATGTGAAATTGGTTCAATTATTCAAGGGAATGGCAGTGGCTAATATTGACGACTGCATGAACAGAACGGCGGCTGTGTACGGCACGATCCGGCCGGTAAATAAATCGCCCTTATTAGGCACTGCTTTTACCGTGAAGGTTCCCGAAGGCGATAACCTGATGTTTCATGCGGCAATGGATTTGGCTCAGCCTGGTGATGTTATCGTCATTGACGCCGGCGGCGATACGAGCAGAGCTATTTTTGGAGAATTGATGATTTCCTATTGTCAAAAGAGAGGATTAGCAGGCGTTATCATCGACGGCGCGATTCGCGATTTTGACGAAATTGCAGAGATGGATTTCCCTGTATACGCAAAAGGCGCGACGCCCAACGGTCCTTATAAAAACGGGCCCGGCGAGATTAATACGGTCATTTCTTTCGGCGGTAAAATTGTTCGTCCCGGCGACATCATTGTAGGAGACGGCGACGGCATTATTATCATCAAGCCGGAAGAAGCGGAAGAAATTGCAGCGGCGACTCGAAAGGTTATGGAGACCGAGCATACTATTAAAAAGAATATTACAGAACATGGAACGTATATCCGGCCTTGGGTTGAAGAAAAACTAATTGCTATAAAAGCGGATATCGTAGAATAAGGAGGTCGTCATATGAGCGTTGGATTTATCGGATTCGGAGAAGTGGGATATGAAATTAGCAAGGGCCTGTCTCAAGCAGGATTACTTGAGATATACGCCTATGACGTGATGCAGAACGACTCTGAAAAGGGATGCTACATACAAGACAAGGCCGCCGTTGCCGGAGTCACGCTGCTGGCGTCGGCTAAAGACGTCGTCCGGCAGTGCGATATGATACTGGCCGTCGTTCCGGGAGCCTTTGCATTGAAAAGCATTCAGGAAATTCTTGATTGCGTTGACGAATCAAAATATATTGTTGATTTATCTACAAGCCTTCCTAGCGTTAAAAAGGAAGAGGCTCGTTTAGTAGAGGCTAAAGGCGGGCATTTTATTGACGGGGCGCTTATGGCTAGTCTAAGCCAGGCTCATCACAAGGTGCCTATCTTAGTATCTGGCTCATGCTGCGCCCCCTTCATTGAACGGTTTACGCCGTATGGTATGAATATCACGGAAATTTCTGCCAATCCAGGAGACGCTATTGCTGTTAAATTTGTTCGCAGTATTTATATGAAAGGGCTGGCGGCCTTAGGCGCTGAAATGCTGGAAGCTGCGTACGTGTTAGGCGTCGACGCATTGGTTATCGATTCTATTGGCGATACGTTGGATGGCAAGTCCTTTGCTTTCAATAATAACTACTTAGTGATTGCCAGCGCATGGCATGGCGCACGGCAGGTTCACGAAATGGAAGACGTGGCGCAAATGTTAAAACATATCGGCGTACAGCCTACGATGACCAAAGCTACGGTGCAACGGCTGGAATGGTTTAGGGATTTAAATGCTCGTGAGTATTTTCATGAACAGCGGCCTGTTGGTTGCAAGGAGATGGTGGAATTATGGCGTTCGGCTCGTAATTTTGATACCAACGCATAAAAAATTAATAGTGGAAGTACAAGTAATATTGGGAGATGAAATGCAAAATAATATATGATATATTAAGTTCAATATAAGCGACGGGGATGCTTATTTAATCAAAGGAGGCGTAATTTATGAAAACAACTACGTATCGATATTGGATAATTTTCATGGTATTACTTATCATGACCATCAATTATATTGATAGAGGGGCATTAGCATATGCGCAACAGGATATTATTCGTGAATTTGGGTTAAATCCCGCGCAATGGGGGAGTATCCAAGGATTTTTTGGATATGGATATATTTTCGGCGGTCTATTTGGCGGTATTTTGGCAGATAAAAAGGGCCCTCGTTTTGTATGGCTGACGTTTGTTACAATTTGGTCTATTTTTGTGGCGTTGACTGCTTATGCTGGAGATATTGGCGTAGCGTTGTTTGGCGGTTCTGCAATGGCCGGGTTCTTTGTAGTTAGGGCGTTGTTTGGATTTGCAGAAGGTCCGTCGTTTGTTTCCATGAGCCGAACCTTGGCGAATTGGGTAGCGCCGTCGGAACGGACCTTTACGTCTTCTATTACATTGATTGGAACTCCTTTGGGCTCTGTCATTACTGCTCCAGTAGCTGTATTTTTGATTTCTATGTTTAATTGGCGTGTTGCATTCTTGGTTTTAGGGGGAATTGGATTACTTTGGGCTCTTATATTTTCCCGGATATTTACAAATACTCCGGAAGAAAATCCTAAGGTATCTAAAGCGGAATTACGAGTTATTCGCAGCGGAACAGCTGCTGAAGTGCCGACGACGCCTGCTGCTGATGCTCATTGGTATGATTTCTTTAAAAATCCGTCTTATGTGTTTAATACGGTTGGCTTTTTTGCCATAAGCTATATCATATTTATGCTGTTGACTTGGACGCCTAAATATCTTCAGGACGTATATGGAATGAGTCTGCAATCATTATGGTATTTGGGAATGATTCCTTGGATAGGCCCTATTTTTTCTACGCCATTAGGAGGCAGAATTGCCGATGCAATATTTAAAAAAACTGGAAATCTTCGAACGGCGCGAAACAGCGTAGCTATGGCTTCTTTATTGTTGTCCGGCGCATGTTTCATTGTCATACCAGCTATCAATACGATGGAAGGCGTTCTCGTTATGATGGCGCTAGGCAATTCCGCTGCATTAGCCTCTAATTCCATTTATTGGAGCAATCTCATTGATATAGATCCTTCACGAACAGGTGCATTTGGCGGCATCATGCATTTTTTAGGTCAAACTGCCGCTATGCTGGCTCCTACTGTTACTGGGATTATGGTAACTAATTATGGATACAATGCAGGATTTGTATTAGCGGGGGCTATTTGTTTAATTGGCGTTATTTGCGCATATTTTGTTAAGTTTGACCGGTCTAAAACGAAAGGGGGAGAATGTAATGTATGATTTAGTAATAAAGAACGGAAACGTTATTGATCCGCAATGTCAACGTTTTGAGACGAGAAATCTGGCTGTAAAGGATGGAAAAATTGTTCCGTATAATGCTGACATGCCTGCGAAAGAAATTCTTGACGCAGGAGGCGGCTATGTTTCACCTGGATTTGTTGAATTTCACGCTCATGTTTATCAGGGGAGCAGTTATGGCATGAATCCGGATTTATTATTTCCTTACGGTATTACGACTGTTGTTGATCAAGGTACGACAGGATATATTAATTTTGAAGATTTTTATCATGAGAGTGAATTGCGAACGATGAAAATCAAATCATTTATTAATATATTTCCAATAGGGCAGCCAGGAGGCAATATCCCGGAACTTCTCGACGAGGAGATTTTGCGGTTGGATTTGCTTGAAAAAACTATAGAAAAATATAAACGGCATATATCTGGTATAAAAATAAAATTTAGCAAAAATACAGTAGGTAATTTCGGAATTGCTCCATTACAGAAGGCGTTAGCTTTTGCTGACCAAATGAACTTGCCTCTTTGTGTTCATACTACAAATCCTCCTATTGACACAGAAGAGTTAGTGTCTCTGCTGCGGCCTGGAGATATATATTGTCATGCGTACCAAGGACATGGACAAACTATTTTGTCCAATGCAGGCAGCGTCAAGGAGGCATTTTGGAAAGCTAAGAAACGTGGTGTTATCATTGATGTTGCAAATGGGAGATTAAATTTTGACTATAAAATTGCAATCCCTGCTCTGAAAGAGAAGTTTTTGCCAGATATCATTGCCACAGACTTGACTAAAGGGAGTTTTACGGATATTCAAATGCCTATGGCACGTAACTTGCCCTTTGTCATGTCCAAATATTTAAATTTGGGAATGTCTTTGGAAGATATTTTGGCTGCTGTGACGATCAATCCATTACGGATCCTATCAGATAATAAGTTAGATATAGGCGCTCTTTCTATTGGTTCAGATGCCGATATATGTGTATTCGATGTTCTTCCGAGTGAGAAATATTTTTTTGATGCGAATAAAGAAAAGCGGCGGGGAACCCAATATATTGTCCCTAGGGCTACTATCGTCAATGGAGTATTAACCTATCTGAAAGACAGTTAAATAAAGGTATATTTAGAAGTCTGCATTAAAGTAATCTGGTTTTGAATTCATCGTATTACTTTGATGCAGATTTTTTTACAATAAAAGATCCAATCTAATGGGCTTCTGCATAGTTTGTCGTTAACCTGTCGGAAGAATGAAAATTAGAAATTCGACAGCACGGGACGGATATAAGGAAGCACGCTGCATGTATAAAGCACACATTAAAGCTTTTTATGGTTTTATAGATATTGTTTAAAGGGAAGACTGATTATGTATAAAGAATACATAGATTTTTTGCGGTTTTCGTATATTCATTTTGGGCAGCATATAGTATAATAAAAAAGCATGCAACTCAAGGAGGGATTATATGTCTACGTTTATGGCTGCGTCCAGCAGAGAAGGAAAACAATTACACGACGCCGTGTTTCAATTCGGTCAGGCTGCTCAGGCGGCGATGGCGGCATACGGCCGGGAGCGCGTCGTCAACGCCACGGTAGGCTGCTATGCCGGCGAAGATGAAGTATTGGGGTGTCTTCCCGTCGTAGAAGAAATCTATCGGTCCCTGCCGATGGCTGATTTTATTACGTACGCGCCGCCTGTGGGCCTGTCGGACTACCGCAAGGCGGCGATAGACGAAACGTTCGAGGCATATCGTCCCGAAGGATATATAGACGCCGTAGCGACGGCCGGCGGCACCGGAGCCATTCATATTGCCATCGCCAACTATTCTGAAATCGGCGACGACGTCCTGGCTTCCGACTGGCGCTGGGGCATATACGGCAGCTTGTGCCAGGAAATCGGCCGCAGGCTTACGACGTTCGCCCTGCTCGATGAGAGCGGCGCTTTCAATATCGAGTCGTTTTCCTCGGCCGTAGCAGATGTGCTGCGCAAGCAGGATTCATTGCTGATTATCTTAAATACGCCGGCCAATAACCCGACGGGATTCGCCTTGTCCGACCAGGATTGGGCGGAGGTGCTGCAGGTCTGCCGCTTCCATGAAAAGCAGGGCAAGCGCGTTTCGATTCTCGTCGATATCGCCTACATTGCTTATGCCGGCGAAAAGAACGAAGTCCGTACCTTTATGAAGCAGTTCAGCAACTTGCCGCCCCATTTGTTCGTCATGGTGGCCTTCAGCATGTCCAAGGGCTATACGCTGTACGGGCAGCGAGCCGGCGCACTCGTCGGCGTGTCGTCCAGCGAGGACGTCATCAAGGAATTTGCAGAATTAGGCCGCTATTCGGCCCGTACGTCCTGGTCCAATGTCAACCGCGCGGCCATGACGCTTCTGACGACGATCCGGAGCGACGCCGCCTTGACGAAGCGTCTCGACGAGGAACGAATGGAATTTTTCCGCATTATTCAAAAACGGGCGTCGCTGTTTACGGAAGAAGCGGCGCAGTGCGGCCTGCATGTCATTCCCTACCATGCGGGCTTCTTCATTTCCATTCCTGCGGCCAATCCGCAGGCGGTCTGCGAAGCGCTGCAGGACGAATTGGTCTTCGCCGCGCCGTTGGCCTTGGGCGTACGATTAGGCGTATGCTCTGTGCCGCTGCCGAAAATCAAAGGCTTGGCGGCCAAGATAAAGAAAGTCGTCGATAAATAAAGAGTGCGAATTGCATATGTACGATACAACCCCTGCGGAGCAGCTGAAAATCCGCAGGGGTTTATCATTAGAAAATATCGCTGTCTAATTGTTTTAAGTAGTCGAAGAAAATAGACAGGCTTTTTTGGACGTTCGGCCGCGGCGTTTTATGGGTGAGGATATAGGCCGTCAGCGGTTCCGGCGGGTCTGTCAGGTATTGATAGGCAAACGCGCCTTTTTGGCAGGCGTACTTGGCGAAAAACAGGGGCATGACGGCCCAGCTGCCGCTGTGGGCCATGATTTGCAGGGCCAACTGGGCGCTGGCGACATAGCTGGGATGAAATTGGTCGGCAGGCCAATACGTTTCATGCCACTGCGTAAAGGACGGCGGCCAGTTGATATACAGCTCTTTCGTACAGTCCAGCCGGCGGGGATCGACGGGAGACTGGGCCGACTCCTGCGGGTCGCCGGGCATGACGCAGACCAGGGGCGACTGCCGCCAGGGCTGGCAGGAGAGCTCCGGCGACGCCGAATCGCGCCAGCCGATGGCCACGTCGATGACGCGCTGCTCGACCAACGGGGGAAATTCGATGGCGTGCTCCGTATGGATGTAGAGGTTCATGCCGGGCGAATGGGTCAGCAGGCGGGAATACAGGGCGGGAAAGACGTAATCGTTTAGGATCTGCACCGACCCGATCGATAAGGACAGCCGTTCTCCCAGGCTTTTGAACCGCTGCGTTTCTTCCCACACGGCGTTCCATCGCTGGGCGATGGACAGGAAATCGCGTCCCGACGGCGTCAGCGTCGCTTCCTTGATGCCCCGGCCCCGATCCAGCAGGGGGATGCCCAGCTCGTCTTCCAGCGTTTTCAGCCGCCGCGTGACGGCTGTTTGGGAAATGTATAATTCGTCGGCGGCTTTGCTGATGGTTCCGTATTTGACGATGGCCAAAAAGGCCTGTATATCGTGAAAGTTCATGGGATTCTCCTTTTGAAATATGCAAAAAGCTGCTATTTAAGCTGATATATTCATATTTTACATTATATTTGACTGCCTGTACAATAGAGGTACGGTACAGATACAAAGACAAGCAGATGCTTGGCTGACTGTGTATATTCAAAAGGAGGACCTACGTTGACAGATACCTTATTATTGGACATTGGCATTATCGTGCAGATTATTTTGATTGACCTGGCCCTTGGCGGCGACAACTCCATCGTCATCGGCATGGCGGCGAAAAATCTGCCGCCTCACTTGCAGAAGAAGGCTATTTTATACGGCACGGCCGGGGCGATTCTCCTGCGGTTCCTGCTGGCGTTTATCGTGTCGTGGCTGCTGTTCATCCCGTTCCTGAAGACCGTCGGCGGTGTGCTGCTCGTCGGCATCGGCATCAAGCTTATCGGCGCCCAGGGCAAGGAAGAGACGCATCACATTGAGGCCAAGGATTCCTTAGGCGCGGCGATTAAGACGATTATCCTGGCCGACGTGCTCATGAGCCTTGACAATGTCCTCGGTATCGTCGGCGTGACGAACAACCACTGGGGCCTGCTCATCTTCGGCATGTTGATTTCCGTGCCGATCATCATCCTAGGCAGCACCATGGTCATTAAGATCATGAACAAGTTCCCTATCCTCATCTACGTCGGCGGCGCCATTTTAGGCTGGGCGGCCGGCGGCATGATCGTGACGGATACGTACCTGGCCGAATACGTCCCCTTCGTGGCGGCCAATGCGACGGCGATGAAGGTCGGCTTGTTAGCTGCGACGCTGGCCGGCGGTGCCATCTGGAAATACGGCGGCTGCTGGAAAAAAGAAAGCGTGGCATAACTGCACATTCTATAGAGCTGAAAAGACTGTATGCGAAGTGTTATAGCACTGGCGTGCAGTCTTTTTTTCCGTATATTTGACAAACGCGGCGGTGGCTTGTATAATACACACTATGCTGTATATTTTCGTATAGGAGATAGGGATTCATGGTTGAAGCAGAATATATTTTGGCGCGCAATGTTATCAAACTGGCCAATGTCATCATGACCATACGAAACAGAGAAATTAAAGAACTTGGCTTGACGGCGGAGCAGGCGGACAGCCTTATATTTTTTTCTCAGCATGCCGGCGCGTCGGCCGTGGATTTGAAAACCTATTTGGGCGTTGCCCATCAGACTGCCCGCGGCATTGTAGAGCGGATGGCGGCCAAGGGGCTGGTGACGACCCATGTTTCCGAACGGGACGGCCGCTATAAGACCGTTGCGCTTACGGAGGAGGGCCGTGCGTTATGCGCCGCGATGGCTGAGAACGGCACGTATACAGGCCGGACATTATTGCAGGGCATGGGTGAGGATGAAAAAAAGCAGTTTTTTTCTCTGTTAACCAAGGCGCTGCAAAATATAACGACGCAGCCGTGAGCGATTACGTTTACCCTAATATACAGCATGCTTCATACTTGTGCTGTGGCTGCTGCTCACAGAGGCAGGCATACATAAAAAGAAAGAGAGATGTATCATGTTGGGATTTCGTAAGGAAACAATAGAACGTTTTATCTGGTATGTACTGGGACTGAATCTAATTGCCGTCGCCGTCGTGCTGAATATCCGCTACGTCATGGGCGTCGCGGCATTTAGCTCCGTCATGTATGCCATATCGCAGATTTATCATATTTCGTTGGGGACGGCGTCTATCCTTTGTTATCTGCTGTTTGTATTGATACAGTGCGTGTTGTCGCGGAAAATTAAAGCGGTGTATTTGCTGGAGATTCCCTTGTCGCTGGCTTTTGGCGTCGTGACGGATGTATATGACTGGCTGATACCGGAATTTCACTTCCCGGCCTATATCAGCATGACCTTATTTCTGCTGACCATGTTTGTTACAGCCTTAGGCGTATTTTTGTGCGTAAAAACCAATTTTGTGCTGACGCCGACAGAAGGCATTGTGCAGACGATTTCTGAAGTATTTCATATTGCCTTTTCCGCTGTAAAAAATACATTTGACGTATCCTTAGTCGTTATCAGTACGCTTCTTTGTGTATTTAATGATACGGAGCTGTACGGCATTGGCGTCGGGACCGTCTTATCGGCCCTGTGTATAGGACGAATTATCGGAGTATATGAAAAAATGTTTCGCTGGAGAAAGCTGAATCAGCTCAAGCAGCTGCGGCGCAGCCGGTATGCTGCCTGCTGACCATGAACGGAGGTTTTCTGCCGCGCAAAAACGAGGAGCCTGGACGTTGTGTCCGCGGCTCCTCGTTTTTGTATGATGAAATTCCCCCGATAGCTGTATTATTTTTCGTCCATAATGGCTTCCGGCCCCCTGTCGCCGGTGCGGATGCGGACGGCGTCTTCGACGTCGAAGACGAAGATCTTGCCGTCGCCGACTTTGCCGGTCTTGCAGACGCGCTGGGCCGTTTCAATGACTTTTTCGACAGGCACCTCGCATACGACTGTTTCGACCTTGATGTGCGGCAGCAGGTTGATGGCGTATTTCTGGCCCCGGTATACTTCGACGTGGCCTTTCTGGAGGCCGCAGCCGTAGACCTGGCTGACGGTCATGCCCATGACGCCGATGGCGTTGAGGGCGTCCTTCAGTTCTTCCAGCTTGCTGGGCCGGGTTACGATGTCTATCTTAGTAATTTTTCTGTCCATGCATATCACTCCCTATAGCTGATGACCGCTGACGCCGATGTCGCTGATTGTAGACGGCGAGACGACGGGTGTATTCAGGCTTTCGCCGAAGGGGCTGCCGGCTGTAATGGCGTAGTTGTAGCCCCGTTCGCCGTGTTCGGTAATGTCCAGGCCGGAGATTTCTTCTTCCTTGTCGGCGCGGACTTTCATGATAGAGCTGATGACCTTATACAGGATAATCGTGCCGACGATGGCGAAGACGTAGGCGACGACTGTCGAGACGACCTGAGCGAAGAGCAGATGCGTTTCGCCGTAGAATAAGCCGTTGGCGCCGGCCGGGTTGACTTCCGTCGTAGCCCAGAGGCCTGTGGCGATAGAGCCCCAGGTCCCGCCGATGCCGTGGATGCCGAAGGCGTCGAGCGAATCGTCGTAGCCGAATTTGGCTTTGACGACGGCGACGGCAACGTAACAAACTGCGCCGCCGATAGCGCCGATGATGACGGCGGGAAGAGGAGCGACAAAGCCGGCTGCCGGCGTAATGGCTACGAGGCCGGCGATGCAGCCGGAAGCTGCGCCGAGAATGGTCGGTTTACCATTGACAGCCCATTCGATAACGACCCATGCCACGGTCGCCGCAGCGGCTGCGCCCTGGGATGCGATGAAGGCGTTGGCAGCCAGTCCATTGGCGCCGAGGGCGCTGCCGGCGTTGAAGCCGAACCAGCCGAACCACAGGAGAGCCGCGCCGAGAACCGTCATGGGCAGGTTATGGGGCAGCATGGGAATGCGGCCGTAGCCCTGGCGTTTGCCGAGAAGAATGCAAAGCGTAAGACCCGAAACGCCGGACAGGATATGAATAACCAAGCCGCCGGCAAAGTCGAGGGCGCCGAGCTGGGCCAGGAAGCCGCCGCCCCATACCCAGTGAGCCATGGGATTGTAAATGAAAATAGCCCAGAGCAGGATGAACACTGTAAACGCATGGAATTTCATCCGTTCGGCAAACGCGCCGGTAATCAAGGCCGGCGTAATGACGGCGAACATGCACTGGAAGGCGACGAAAGCCAGTTCGGGAATCGTGCCGTTAGCCAGGACGGACATGCCGACGCCCGTCAGGCCTACTTTGTCTAAGGAACCAATAAATCCGTTAATATCCGAACCAAACGTCATAGCGTAGCCGATCAATATCCATTCGACAGAAATCATGGCGACGATGAAGAAACTCTGCATAATGGTCGTCAGAACGTTTTTATTGCGGACCATGCCGCCATAGAAGAAACCTAAACCAGGCGTCATAATAAATACGAGCGCCGCGCTGATGAGGACCCAGGCCGTATCGCCTGTGTCGATGGCCGATGCCGGATCGGCGGCAAATGCCGTCGGCGCGGACAAGGTCGTGCAGGCCAGAGCCAGGCGCAAAATGGACCACCCTTTTGTCATTAGAATCATCCCCCTATCGTAAGAAAAAAGGCGTCTATGCGGAAACTACCCCCTCGTACTTTCCCATAGACGCCGTTGTCTGTACATATATTGTTTTACCAATAGAAAACAGAAAGGCTCCGGCATCATCGGGTACCTCGATATGCCAGAGCCTCATTGCTCAACTCGTATTCTATTGATGTGCCTTATTATACGGCGTTTCCGGCAGATTGTCAAATGTTTTTAAGTAAAAAATAATAAAATTAACAGTTTATATTTATAAAATAGAAATTCACTTTATTTTATTATTAAACGAACAGGATGTGGCCGACGAAGATATAGAACGTCAGGGAGATGGCGCTGAGGGCCGTCGTGTTCATGACGATCTGCGTGGCGTAATCGGCGTTGTTGCCGAATTCGATAGCAAAGAGGGCCGTGTTGACCGCCGTCGGAATGGCGCAGTAGATGAGGAAGACCATGGCGCTGACAGCCGTAAAGGTACCGGGCATCAGGGCGTTGGCTGCATATATCATGACCAGGCCGAAGAGGGGCAGGACGGTCATCTTCAGCAGGCTGATGATACACACGTCCTTGTCAAACCAGTGTATCTTCGTCTGGGACAACTGCGCTCCAATGCTGACCATGGCGACGGGCAGCAGCGATTTTCCGGCCATTTCCATGATGGGCCAGAAGAAGAATTCTTCGGCGTTCCAGCCTGTCGAGCGGACGAGGAGGGCCGCGGCGAGGAAGTAAATCATGGGCATGCGGAACATGACGCGCAGCGTATCGGCAGCCGACAGCCGCCCGCGGCCGGCCTGATAGAGGCCGAGGGTATTGAGCGATACGCTTTGGACGATGAAGATGATGATTTGGACGACCATGGCTTCGGCAAGGTAGGGCGTCTGGCCGTCGACGACGAAGGGGTCATGGGAAAAGACGAGGATGATGAGGGCTACGCCTAAGTTGCCCGTATTGTTGAACATGAGGGCGTTGCGGCACGACTGTATCATGCCTTCGTCATAGCGGCGCCAGCGGCTGACGAGATTGGCCAGGAAAAAACAAAAGACCATGAAGACGGTCATGGCGGCGATCATCGTCACGCTGGCCGGGGGAAATTCCGTTTCGTATACGTTGGTGAAAATGAAGCTGGGAATGACCAGGTAAAACATGAATTTGGACAGGGTTTTTACGTCTATGTGAAATTTCCGGTCTAACAGGAAGCCGATGAGGACGAGCCCGAAGATAGGCAGCATCGTATGCTCGATAATAAATAGGAACACCATTGTCAAAACCTCTTTTCATCAAAGATAGGTTTTATTATATAGCAAATAAAAAATATAGCAAATAAAAAAAGGTTCTATAATAAATGTTGGGGTAACGACAGACATCGTCTATCTGC